>CAZBSB010000005.1:0-24957 GCA_964494535.1 uncultured Rhodospirillales bacterium | reverse complement strand
TGGCTTTCCTGCCGCTGTTCCGCCGCACACTACCGCGTTTGCCGGCCTGGCGGCAAGGGTGACCACTTCACATTAGGGCTGGCGTGGCGGCTGTCCGCCTCCAAAAATTTCTTCGGCTGAGCGGGCAGGGTGCGCCTGTCGTCCATACTTGAAACGCGGATTTGCGGACAGGGCTGGTGTGGCGGCTGTCCGTAAATCCGCCAAACAAATGGTGCCGCTGGAGGGATTTGAACCCCCGACCTTGGCTTTACGAAAGCCCTGCTCTACCGCTGAGCTACAGCGGCAGCCCGGCAAATTGGTGGCGGCAAACTATCCTGTCGCTTGGCGTGGGTCAACAACCCCGTTATAAAGCGCCAATGTCGGAAATCCTGCAGCACCACGCCACGCTCAATCTGCTGTTTTGCCTGCTCGCCACCTGGCCGGTGCTGCGGGCGCTGCGGCGCGTCGGCTTGCCCGGCAGTTACGCGGGACTGGTCTGGCTCAATCTGCTGCTGCCTGGCCTGGGGCTGGCGGCAATTGTGGGTGTGCTGTGTCACAAAACCTGGCCGCATTATCCCAAGCCCGTAAAATGGCGCAAGACCAGCATCTGGGGGCAGCCGTGACGGTGCTGGAGTTGCTGCAGTGGTTGGACGCGCCGACAGCGTGGTATCTCGCGCAGCCAAAGACAGTTGTATTTCTGGTCTATGGCGTGCTGGCGGCCTACACCATCGCGGCCGGCGGCATGGTGCTGGCGCGCAGCGGCATCAAGCCTTTGTGGGTGCTGCTCTTGCTTGTGCCCACGCTCAACATAATTGGTATTTGGCTCTGGGCGCTGCGCCCGTGGCCGGCTGATAAAATAAAGGGTCAATGATATGGAATATCGTCCACTGGGTCGCACAAACCTCAAAGTTTCCGCCATCTGCCTCGGCACCATGACTTGGGGCAAGCAGAACACGGAAGCCGAAGCGCACGCGCAAATGGATTATGCGCTGAGCCAGGGCGTGAATTTCTGGGACACGGCGGAGCTATATCCGGTGGTGCCGGAAGCGGAAACGCAAGGCCGCACGGAAGCCTATATCGGCAGCTGGTTCAAGCAGCGCGGCCAGCGTGACAAGGTGATTTTGGCCACCAAGATCGCGGGTGGCGGCACGACCTGGATCCGCGGCGGCGCGCCGGTGACGGCGGCGGGGTTGAAACAGGCGCTGGATGATAGCCTTAAGCGGCTGCAGACGGACTATATTGACCTCTACCAAATCCATTGGCCGCAGCGCCCGGGCACGGCTTTCGCCAATCATTGGAAATTGGCGCCCGCGATGCAGGACGCCGCACCGCACCGCGAAAAAATCCTCGAGATTCTCCAGGCGCTGGACGCGGCGGTGAAAGCCGGCAAAATCCGCCATGCCGGCCTGTCCAATGAAACCGCGTGGGGGACGCTGCAATATCTGCAATTGGCGGAAAAGCACGGCTTGCCGCGCATGGCCAGCATCCAGAACGAATATTCGCTGCTCGACCGAATTTTCGAACCGGATTTGGCGGAAATCGCCGCCTATGAGCAAGTGGGGCTGCTGGCCTGGTCGCCCTTGGCCGGCGGCATGATCAGCGGGAAGTATCTGGATGGCGCTCGCCCGCCCGGCGCCCGCTGGACGGTGATGGGCAGCCGCTACAGTCACCGCGACACGCCGCAGGCCAGCGCCGCCATCAAGGCCTATATGGCCTTGGCCAAACAGCATGGTCTGGATATATGCCAAATGGCGCTGGCCTTTGTGACGGCGCGCCCCTTCACCACCGCCACCATCATCGGCGCCACCACTTTGGAACAACTGAAAACGGATATCGCGGCGGGCGATCTCAAACTGACCCCCGAGGTCATGGCGGGAATCGAAAAAATCCGCCACGACTACCCGATGCCGTATTAAACAGTCTTAGCGCGATTCAACCGAGTGTCAGTCCACGACGCGGTGCGGCGCGGAAACCGAACATCGGGCGGCGCGGTTGCGGCACGGCGCGGCTGGTCACTTGTCGCTGTGTAGCGCGCAGATCGTCATAGGTTCTGACGGCGTCGAATACGGGCGCCACAAAGATGGCGGCGGCGCAATCGAAAATGGACCAGACGGCAGGCTCAGCCCGCAATGCGGCGTATCGGCTCATGCAATATCCTTCCCAATAATCAGGTCAGGATAGGTGGTCACGCTTAACGCCTGTTGAATAATGCCGCGAATGCCGGATAATCACCGGCGCAGAATTTATCTCAAATTGCGCGCAACTATTCAGCGCCGTTTGAGAGTGCCGGCTTCATAACGCACACGAATGGTGCGTGATTTATATTCGCCCTTCATACAGTATTCGCAGCCACACACGATGCCTTGTGAGTGTGCATCTGGGAAGTGCCGCCAGCCCACGACCTGCGGTAGATGCCGGATGTCTTTGATTGTTGCAGGCGGAATTGATTGAGGGATGATGACTTGAAAGCCGAGTTGCGGGTCGGCGGCGAAAATGGCAGACGCTTGCGCTGCCGTGCATAACGCGAGGGATTTATTGTAGAGGCCGCACCAAACTGGTCTCGTGTCGTCTAAGCGAAAATAGACGCCGACTGCCGTCCGGACACCCCATTTTCTCTTTTCACGCACCCATTGATGCGTGAGGACAAAATTAGCAATGACAGGAACAGCAAAAACTCCTGGATGCCATGGCTTCCTGTCGGCAGCGGTGCGACGTGGCAGCTTTAACCCAGAACGGCGGATTGAAGCGGCGTACTTTTCGTCGGCAATATGAACAAACAGCGCTATAACATTAAACTAATGCGTCGGCACCGGCGCGAAGCTGGTGGGCGCGGGGTCAAGGATATCGCGGCCGCCGAATGCCACGCGGTTGACGGCGAGCGCGCGCTCCACCGTGCCGTTGGCGCGCAGGCGGAAGGCGCCGTCCACGCCCATGAAGCCGCTGGCGCTAGTCAAGGCCGCCGTGTCGGGCTTGATGCCGCGCTTCTGCAACGCGCCGGCCAGCGCCACCGCGTCATAGGCCAGGCTGGCGATCATCGGCGCCGGCGCGGCATAAGCCTGCTGATAGTTGCGCTGGAAGCGCGCGCGGTCGCCGCCTTCCGGCGCGGCATACCAGGCGCCGATCAGCGCCGGCACGGCACGGCCGGCGCCGTCTTCCGCCCACAGGCCGGTGCCGAGCAGTCGCACATGCCGCCCGTCCAGTGCGGGCGGGAAGGCGGTGTTGCGCAACGCCGCAGGCGGTTCCGCCAAAAACACCGTGTCGAGCATCGCCCGCTGCGCCGCCAGTTCTTCCAACTGCCGGCTCAGCTGCGCCGTGCCGGCGGCATAACGCTTCAACGACAGATTGGCGCCGCCGCAGTTATTCACCGCCTGCTGCAGGCTGCTGGCCGTCAACGCGCCATAGGCATTGTCCGGCAACAGCGCGACGAAGCGCCGGCTATTCTGCGCGCAGGCAAAGCCGGTAACGCGGCTGACTTGATCCTGCGGCGCGAAGCCCAGCACATAAACGCCGCTGCCCGCCACCTTGGTATCGTTGGACAGCGCCAGCACTGCCACGTCGCGGCGCATCGCTTCGGCCTTAACGGCGGCGACTTGCGGCGCGAACAGCGGCCCCACCACCAGCTTCACGCCGCTGTCGGCCAGTTGCTTGAAAGCATCCAGCGCCTGTTGCGGCGTATCGCCGGTATCGCGCGGCAGCAATTCAATCTGCGCGCCATTATCGTCAAACACCGCCAGCTGCGCGGCATTTTGCAATGCCTGGCCGATATCGGCGCGCGCGCCAGACAGCGGCAGCAACAGCCCCACCTTCATGCCCGCGGCGGCTGCCGGCAGCTGCACGTTTTTCGCGCTCTTAGCGGGTTTGACGCGCGGCGCGGGCGCGCTATCCTGCAAAGTGACGCAGGCATTGAGCAGCAGGAGCCCCAGCAATGGCACGCCGCAAAGCGATCGCCGCCACGCGCGACGGGCAAAGGCCAGAACCGCAACGGCGCACGGAAGAGAAGGTTGCATCGGCGGAACCCCGCAAGCTGGATTATGCCGCCATGGCGCAAACCATGCTCCAGGCGCTACCCGCCGAAAGTAGCGGTAAGGGCGCGGCAAGTAAAGCCGGCGCCGGCAGTCTGGTGCTGGTGGCCACGCCCATCGGCCATCGCGGCGATATCACGCTACGGGCACTGGTCACGCTGGCGCAGGCCGATGTGATTTTGTGCGAAGACACGCGGCAGAGCGGCACTTTGCTGCGCGCCTATGGCATCGCCACGCCGCTACTGTCTTATAACGAGCATAATGCCGCCGCGCGGGAGGCAGAAATTCTTGACCGCCTGCGGCGCGGTGCGTGTATCGCCCTGGTGAGCGATGCGGGCACGCCCCTGGTATCAGACCCCGGCTGGCGTCTGGTCTGCGCCTGTCGGGCGGCGGACATCATGGTCACCGCCTGCCCGGGGCCGGTGGCGCAGGTGACAGGTCTGGTGATCAGCGGCCTGCCGCCTTTGCCTTATCTGTTTGCCGGTTTTCTGCCACCGCGCAGCGCAGCGCGGCGGCAGGAATTGGCGCAGTGGGCAGCGCTGCCCGCCACCCTGGTGTTTTATGAAGCGCCGCAACGCCTCGCATCCAGCCTCGCCGATATGCTGACGGTGTGCGGCAACCGCCCCGCCGCCGTGGCGCGGGAACTGACGAAGCTGCATGAAGAATGCCGCACCGGAAACCTCAGCGACCTGGCAGCGCATTACGCTGCCACACCGCCCAAAGGCGAACTCGTCGTGCTGCTGGCGCCGGCCGCGCCGCCGGAAGCACCACTAAACGATGACGCGGCGCTGACCGCGTTGCTACAACCGGCACTGCGCCAGCACAGCCTGCGTGATGCCGTGGCCGCCGTGACTGCGCAGTCCGGCGCGCCGCGTGACCGCGTCTATCAGCTGGCGCTGCGCCTGAAAGAAACATGACGCGCCGCCGCCGCTACCGTTTCGGCCTCTGGGCGGAGTTCCTCTGCCGCCTGTCCCTGCGCCTGCGCGGCTATCGGATTCTGGCCTCACGCTGCCGCACCCCGCAAGGCGAGATTGACATCGTCGCGGCCACCACCCAGGTGATTATGGTAATTGAAGTGAAAGCGCGCCGCGACGCCGCCAGCGCGGCGGCAGCATTCGGCACCCAACAACAACAGCGCCTCACCCGCGCCGCCCAAACCGTGCTGGCGCGCTGGCCGGAATGCCAGAATATGCCGCTGCGTTTCGATTTAATGCTCGTCACACCCTGGCGCTGGCCGCAGCACCTGGAAAATGCGTGGCAGGAATAGCCGCGTGATCTGATTCACTCACGGATTGCTGCAGGGCAGGCTTTGTGCCTGCGCCGCCGCGCAGAAACCTGACACGGCGCGAGCATCTTCAAAGCCATAGACCTGAATGCGGAATTGCGGCGTCCCTTCAGGCGTCATACCGGTGATGATATTCGTCACTGCCTGCGCCGGCAGCGCCTCGCGCAACTGGCTTTGCAGCAATGTTTGGTGGCGCACAGCCACGGCATCCGTGGCATAGGGACCAAAGACGGCATACTGCGCGCCGTTCGGTGCTGTCGCTGCACCGGCAATCGGCGCTGATGGGCTGCGCCGCAGCTTCCATAATTGCCGGCTGGGTATGGTCACCGGCGTCATGCTGGCCGCCACCGGTTCGGCCACCGCCAGCATCACCGGCGGTGGCACGGGTTGCGGTGCTGGCGCTGACACAGCAGCGAGAGCAGGCGCCGCCGTGGCCGGAATCGCCACAGCTGCAATAGGCGTTGTGGCGCGCGTTGCCGCTGGTGGTTGGTCGGATGGTTCAAGCGTCGCCGCTGGCGCGGGTTTCGCTTTATTCCATGATTTCTTCGGTGCCGAGACCAACGCCATGGCAGGCGGTGGCTCCGAGAGGCTGATACCCGCGGCGCTCAAATTGGCGGCGCTGTCCGCCGGCGCGGGGGGCGGCGGCAAAGCGGAGAGCGAAGGCGGCGGCGCCGCTTGCGGCAACGACAGCGTGGGCGCTGGCGCTGCTGGCCGTGTGTCAACCGGTGCCATTTTGGTCGTCAGAGCTGACAAAGTCGCCGCTGCCGCAGGCTGTTCCGCTGGCGTCCCCGTGCTGCTCTGCTGCGCCCGCGTCTTGCTCAGCGCCAGTGCCAGATTCTGGCGAATACTGTCCGTCCCCTTGAAACTTTCCGCCGCCGGCGCCAGCACGGCCGCCGCGCTCATCGCATCACCACTCATCATCAGCGACAGTCCGAGATTGTTGGTTGCGGTCATATCATCGGCATTCTGCGCCAGCGCGGCGCGATACTGCTCTTGCGCTTCGCTGTGCTGTCCCAGCTGATCAAGGGCGACCCCCAACCCGTTCAGCGCCTTGCTATCCCTTCTGTCCGTGGCTAGCGCGGCGCGATAATGCCGCGCGGCGTCGCCTGCATCGCCCTGCGTCAGGCGCAGCTTGGCATAATCGCGCAAAATCGCGGCATTCTCGCTGTCATAGCGCAGGGCTTCCCGGAAGGTGCGCTCGGCCGCTGGCGCATCGCCCATCGCTTGCTGCAATTTCGCCAGCCCATAATAGGCGGCGACGTTCTTTTCGTCCAAGGCGATCGCCTTCTCGTAAAAAGCCGCCGCCATGGCATTGTCGCCCTGGCCTTGCAGCCGGTCGGCGAGCCGCACCAAGGCACCCTTGTCAAGCTCGCTATGGCGCGGCGCCGTTGGCTCGTCAGCGACGCAGGCCGCCAGTGTGAACAGGGCACAGAAAGCGATGGGGGAGGAGCGGGAGAACAGGTTGAGCATGGGGAAAACCTGCAGGCGGGGTGATTCTCTGGCTATGCTAGCACGGACGCGCCGCGGCGACAGCAGAATTAACGATTCCTTAGCCAGCGCCCAGCATTCTTCGAACATGAATGCCCGCCCCACCGCCCCTGCCGCGCCCAGCAACACGGTCTTGGATTTGCCGCGCCTGATCGAGCGGATGCATCGCCGCTATCTGGATGTTGTGCGCCTGGAAATGGCACGCATTGACGTGCATGACATTAGTCCGGTGCAGGTGATGATGCTGGCCAATATCGGGCTGGAGGAAATCTCGGTGCGCGATCTCATCGAGCGCGGCTATTATCTCGGCTCCAACGCCTCCTATAATCTTAAGCAACTGGTGGATGGCGGCTATGTCAGCCGCCAAGCTGCGGCGCGGGACAAGCGCCTGGCGCGGCTTAAGCTGTCCGACAAAGGCCGCCAGGTGCTGGAGCAGCTGCACAAGCTGGATTCTGGCCTGGCCGACCCCATGCTGCGCGGCGGCACCGAAATGGCGGAATTCGACAGCGCCTACCGCCTGCTCCGCAAACTCGAACGCCGCTGGACCGACGCCATCCGCTATGCCGATGAAAAACCAGCGGATTTGGATTAAGAAATTGTCGGCGAATATGCGGCAGAATCGCCATTTTACTTTCACGATAAATAGCTTACCCTAAATACAGTAAGAAATTTTTATTGTGGCGGACAATCATGAGTGAAGAAGGTGAGCGCAGCACGCTAAGCAAGCTGGCGCAATTGGCTGTGTGGAATGAACTAATGACTCCGACCATGAGGGGGGCACAGCAGGCTCAACCTACGCGCAAGTCTGCCATTGCGCCGCGAGCATCCGGGAGTGCTGACACAACCAGCCAAGAACATAGTGCCGCTCCTGTCAGGGTGAAAAGTTCACCCGAAGAAGACGCACGTTTCTGGCGCGATGTCGGAATTGGCCTGTTGGTGGGTGTTTTGGTGGCGACAGGTTATGGCTTGGTACGGTATGCCCAAAATAATGGAATTATGAGCAATTTTCGCTCAGCGGCTCACGAGACGACAGCTCTTGGTTTTGCCGGCACACCGCATCAAGTTACACGCCAAAATGGCGCGTGCTTGAGCTATTTCAACGAGCAGCGCGCACCGCTATCTCCTGTGAAATGCTTGCCTCAGGGCACGGTTGTGCGTGGCTATGTGGCGGCGCCGTCTCACCTGGATGTTACCGAAGGAGGGCGCAGGTGGTTGCAGATCAACTTGACGCCACGCGAGCTAGAGACACTTCGCCCAGCACGGCGCGAGGATAGGCAATTCCCGGTCGCCTATGTTGTGCCGCTCGAGTCTGTCAGGCCATTGGCAAGTGCGACTGCCTACGGCAACATGCCCAAATAACCTTCGTGTAGTGCCGAGTCTTCTTGTAACTAAGAATGACTTGCGTTAGCTTGCGGCTCCAGTCAGATGGAGTTGTGCCCGATGCGCGTTCAATTTTGTTTTATGACCTGTCTGTTTGTGTGCGCCGGTACAGTTGGTAGTGTCCAAGCTACTGAAACAGCGACGCAGCGGGCATCCTTGCCGCATCTGACCCAAACCAACTTCGTTGGCAACAAGCCGGCTTTCGCGCCGCAATTGGCGGTTGAGAAAGACTTCATCAACGCCTGGGGCATCGCCATCCGGCCGGTCGGCGCCGGTGGCCATTTCTGGGTCACGGCCAAGAACGTGTCATACGAATATGTCGGCGATGTCAGCCAAGCGCCTGATGCCAAGCAGCGCGCGCTGCATGTGGACGATTTGAAATATGTCAAACTACCGGTCGGTGGCGCTGAAAATTTCGCCACCGGCGTGGTCTTCAGCGACAGCACCGAGAATTTTGTCATCACGCAAACGCTTGACGGCGCAGAACCAATCACGGCACCGGCTAAATTCCTGTTCGCCAGCGATGGCGGCATCATTTCCGCCTGGACGGAGCGCAAGAAACCTGACGGTGGTTTTGACCGCGCCGGCACGGCCGTGCCGGTGATTGACCAGTCCGCCGCCGGCGCGCAATTTTTCGGCTTGGCCATCAGCGCGGCCTATGACCGGCTCTATGCGGTGGATTTCGGCGCTGTGCCCGCCATCAAGGTTTTCGACGGCAAGTTCCAGCCGTTGGATATCCGCTTCGACCAGCCTTTTGACACCAACAAAAACGGCAAGGTGGATGCCGGCGAATACGCGCCTTTCAATATCCAGTCGCTGGTCACGCCCTCCGGCGCATCGCATCTCTTCGTTGCTTATGCCAAAACGCAAAAATGCCCGAAGGCCGCGATTGCCGAAAAAGCCTGCGCCAAAGGCGCATTGTGGCCGGGCGAGGAAGACACATCCAAGCCCGGCATGGGGCGGGTGGCGGAGTTCACCGCAGACGGCAAGCTGGTGGCGGTGTGGCCTGATGCCGGCAAGCTCAGCGCGCCCTGGGGCTTCGCGTTCGCCCCCGCCGGTTGGGGCAAGCTGGGCGGGGCGTTGCTGGTGTCGAACTTCGGCACCGGTACGATTGCCGCCTATGATGGCGCGACCCGAAAATTCATTGACGTGCTGCGCGATGCCAAGGGCAAGCCGGTCGTCGTGGACAAAATCTGGGGCATCCTGTTTGGCAACGGGGAAAGTTTGGGTGATAGTGATGCACTCTATTTCGCCGCCGGCCCGGATGACGAGAAGGACGGCGTCTTCGGCGCCCTACGCGTGATGGCAAAGTGAAACTGCGCGGCGTCTTTGCCGCATTTCTGCTGTGCGGCATGAATGCAGCATGGGCGGCCGGCGATCTGGTCATTCGCGGCGCTCCGGCCGGCAATGGCCGTTATGATCCGAGCATCGTTGCTGTAACGGAACAGAATTTATGGCTCAGCTATTCCGCGGTGCAACCGCTGCCGGATAATTGGCCGATGCTGATCAGCAGCCGCATCGCCCGTTCAACGAATGGTGGAAAAAGCTGGGAAGATGTTGCAGTAGCGGCGCCGTCAATGCGGCAGCCTTTGCCGTCGCCGCATGACAAGCTGAAAGCCGTTTGGGAAAACGAAGTCAGCCGGCTCTTCCATGTGCCGGCGGCTCCACCCGCTGCGCGTTGGCAAATTCTCTATCATCGATATCTGCGCGTCTGGCCGGCGGGTGCGCCGGACGCCGTGCCGCTGTTTGAGCATGGCTGGGTCGAGCAGCGGCAGGCGCCGTCGCCGGCAGGCCCCTGGTCTGCCCCGCGCAAACTCTTCGCCGGCGCGCTCTATAATCCGGTTAATGACAATAATCTTGGATCGCCGGAACAGCGTCTGGACAAATTATTTCCGCAGCAGTTCGGCCGCTGCCTGGCCTTCACCGAGCCGGGCGTGCTAGTGCAAGGTGATGCCGTCTCCATCGCCCTGAAATGCGCGGCGGGAAAAAACTCCAGCATCGTAATGTTACGCTGCAATGCGGCGTTGCAGTCCTGCCAGCCCGCAGGAATCTTGCTCACGGATGCGGATGCCGCCGAATTGGGCGACTATGCCAGCTGGTCAGCGCCGGAATTGTTTGAGCGTGACGGCAAAACCTATCTACTGGTAACGCCAACCACCGAACCCAATGAAGTCTATCGCGGGTGTATGCTGTTTGAAC
The DNA here is from genome assembly GCA_964494535.1 of uncultured Rhodospirillales bacterium. Taxonomy (GTDB): domain Bacteria; phylum Pseudomonadota; class Alphaproteobacteria; order UBA9219; family RFNS01; genus JAGOHT01. The sequence goes on along the minus strand of CAZBSB010000005.1, from coordinate 14,604 downwards.
TAGCCAGCTTGAACCCCGCCGCGCTGCGCGACAAACAACCCCTCTGGCGTATCCCATGGCCAGAAGGCGCCATCGGCGGCGCCTGCGCCTATCATCCGGCCAGCGCGACTGGTTTGTTGGTGTCGCGCTTCCAGCCGGCATTGCCCTTTTTTCATATCGAGACAACAGGGCAGGCGCTGCCGCCGTGATGTGATTCCGTTGCTGAAATCTGCGTCACCGCTTGCTGTCCTTTACCGGCGGGGCGCCCGGCCGACGCCGGTCATAGACCAGAGACTCGCCGGTCACGGCATCATAATCCACCGCATAGATGCCGCTGGTGCCGCCATCAATCTTGCCTTCACGGCAATAGACTTCAAAGGTTTTTAGCCCGGTGCGCGGCGAATATTCGATATAGGCCGGCTTGCTGCCTGCCCGGTGCAGCAGCCCGTCGGCAAAATATTGCTCGCGCAACAGGGCGCCGGATTGCGGGTCATGCTCCATCACAGCCGGCTCGTCGTTGAAGCTGTGCAGCCGCCCGCGCCGGAAGGTGCGGGTCACCCGATGACCCGTGGACGGGTCTATGACGGTGGTGGTGACCGGAACTTCCTGCATTTGCGCGCCATCCGCCCGTGGCCGCTTCCAGCGGCGATAAAAATCATACATCGTCATAGTCCGCATTAACCAATGCTCTGCGCCGCTGCTCTGCACTTTGCTGCCGCACAGCAATAGTTCGCGGAAATACTTGCATCATCACCCGAACGGGTGATGCCGAAAATAATTCTGTCGCTATAAAAACTGCTAGCCTTGCCAGCAAAATACCTATTATTCTCAGGTGGATAATGTTTGATCCAAGCCAGTTAGAAGCCTTCAGCGCCCTGCTGCACTGCGTCTATGCCGGGGCGACCGACCCGCAGGCCTGGCCGAATATCGTGCAGCGCGTCACGGAATGGGTGGGTGGCGACAAAGGGGCGCTGTTCACGCTGCTACACCGCGCCGGCAATGGCGGCTTTGTATTTTCCTATAATATCGGCGCCGAGAATGTCGAGTTGTGGGACACGCGCTTCAACACACCCGACCCCCTGACCGCCCGCGGCATCGAAACCGGGCAGGTCTATCAAGGTTCCATCGTACTCAGCCACCAATTGCTACCGATGGCGGAACTGCACCAGACCACGTTCTACAAAGATTTTCTGGTGCCGATGAATATTGAATATCAGCTCATCAACATCGTCTATGGCACCGAGCGCCAGCCGCTGATGCCGATGGCCTATGTCGCCTTCAACAGCCGAGACTCCGGCCCGTTCGTGGAAGAGCAGCGCGGCAAGATGCAGCTGCTGCTGCCGCATATCTCCCGCGCCATGGGCGTGCTGATGACGCTGCGCGCCGCTGAGCTGCGCAGCGCCATCACCCTCTCCGCCTTTGACCGGTTGAAGACTGGCGCCCTGCTGCTCGACCCGGCCTGGTCGCCTATGCCAACCTCGCGGCGCAGACCCTGCTGGCGCGCGGCGATGGGCTGCGGTTGCGGCAAGTGCGCGGCGAGCTGGCGCGGCTGGAGGCGGATGATGCCGATGCCCAGGCGGCGCTGCGCAAGGCCATCAACCAGACGCTGAAGCCGGAAGCGGCGGCGGTGCCGCATTTCGCCAACGGTTTGGCGGTGCCGCGCCCTTCCGGCGCGCAGCCTTTTATGCTGCAATTCTCCACGCTGGGCGAGGCGTTTCAGCTGAGCCTGGGCATGAACGTGCCGCGCGCCGTGATTTTCATCAGCGACGCGGACGCGCCGCTGCGCCTTGATCCAGCGATGATGAGCCGCGCCTATGGGCTGACGCCGGCGGAGGTGCGCGCCGCGGAAGCGCTGGCCGGCGGCGGCAGCATCGAAACCGCGGCCGCGCGGTTGGGCATCAGCGCCAACACGCTGAAGACGCAGCTGCAGGCCGTGTATCAAAAAATCGGCGTCAACGACCGCGCGGCGCTGACCAAGACACTGGCGGCTTTGGCGCGGTGAATCCTGCTTACGCCGCCGCCAGCAGCGGCTTGGCCAGCGCCGCCAGCGATTGTTCCGGCCGCGGGCCGAAATGGCTGATGACCTCCGATGCCGCCATGGCGCCCAACCGGCCGCAGGTGGCGATGTCATGGCCGTGCGTGAAGCCATAGAGGAAGCCGGCGGCGAACTGGTCGCCGGCGCCGGTGCTGTCCACCGGCTGCACCGGCACGGCCGGCACACGGATCAAATCCTGCCCGCGCGCCGCGATGATGGCGCCTTGCTCGCTCATGGTGGTGACGAGGAGCGGGCATTTGTCGCGCAGGCTGGCGATGCCTGCTTCCACGTCCATGGCTTCGGTCAGCGCCAGCAATTCATGCTGGTTGGCGAAGACAATATCCACGCCGGCGGTGATGAGGTTGCGAAACGCCTGCTTGTGGCGCTCCACGCAGAAAGTGTCGGACAGCGTCAGTGCCATCTGCCGGCCGGCGCGGCTAGCAATCCGCACGGCTTCAAAGAAGGCGGCTTGCGCGTCCGGCTTGTCGAAGAGATAGCCTTCCAGATAGGTCACCTGCGCGGCTTGAATCAGCGCGGGGTCGAGGTCTTTGGGCGAGAAATGCACCGAGGCGCCGAGGAAGGTGTTCATGCTGCGCTGCGCGTCCGGCGTCACCAGCACCAGGCAGCGCGCCGTGGCGGCGCCTTCATGCGCCGGCGGCGTGATGAAGGTGGCGCCGATGGCTTGCATATCGTGCCGGAAGATTTTGCCCAGCTGATCGTCGCGCACCTTGCCCATGAAGGCCGCCTTGCCGCCCAGGCTGGCAAAGCCCGCCACGGTGTTGGCGGCGCTGCCGCCGGACGCTTCCACCGCTTGCCCCATTTTGGCGTAAAGCGCGTCGGCGCGGGCTTCGTCAATCAACGTCATGCCGCCTTTGGCGATGCCTTCGGCTTGCAAAAAATCGTCCGTGGCGTGTGCCAGCACGTCCACAATCGCGTTGCCGATAGCGCACAGGCCGTAGGTGGGAGCGGTCATTTATGTTCCTTGCGAAAAGATTTGCCCAATTTCCTGCAAAGTGCTGGCGCAGGGCGGCTTTGTCCAGTGGGAAATGTGTCACGCTGTCAATCCGGCATGGCTGCCGCTCTGGCCAAGGCCTGCGGCCAGCGTTATGCTGCGCTCACCCACCCAAAGCCTGGCCATGCCCGCCGGCAGCGCTGTCTTTTATGTTGCGAGGCGATCGTGACGTCCTCAGAACCCCAACCCGTTCGCACCGCCCTGGTCACCGGCGCTACCGGCGGCATTGGGTTGTGGACGGCGCGGGGGCTGGCGGAACGTGGCCATCATATTTTGCTGCATGGTCGGTCGGCAGCCAAGCTGCAGCAAGCGCAGCATTGGCTGCAGCAAACTGTGCCGGGCGCACCGGTCACACCCATTCAGGCCGACCTGGCCGATGCGGGTCAAATCCAGGCTATGCTCGTTTCGTTGCGCCAACGCATCGAATCGCTGGACTTGCTGATCAACAATGCCGGCCTCATGCAGCCGCGCCATATATTGACGGCGGAGGGCGAGGAGACGACCTGGGCGGTGAACCTGCTGGCGCCCATCAGACTGACGCAAGGGCTGCTGCCCATGCTGCAACATGCCGCCGCCCGCCGGGGCAGTGCCCGCATCATCAATGTCGGTTCCGTGATGTCAGACCAGGCGCGCCTCAACTTGCCCATGCTGCGCGACCGCGCCCGCACCATCGGCCGCTATAGTGGCCTGCGCGTCTATGGCCAGACCAAGCTGGCTTTGCTGATACACAGCCTGGCGCTGGCGCAGCAATTGGCCGGCAGCGGCGTGGTGGTGCATTGCGTCCATCCCGGCGCGGTTGGCACGCGCATCGCGGCGGTCGGCGGCTGGCTCGGCGCCTTCTGGGCGCTCGCTTCGCCCTTCCTGCTGTCGCCCCGCCAAGGCGCCGCTTGCACACTCACGGCAGCCTGCGATTCCGTCTGGGCAGACGTCACCGGTTGCTATCTCAAACGCGGCCGCGCCGTGCGCGGTAATCCACAGGCCTATGATGCTGTGCTGGCAGAAGAACTGCGCCAGTTATCCACAAGCCTCACACTTGATGATGCAAAGCAAAATTAGCTGTGCAAAACTCTGCGTGTGTCGTTGCGATTCGCGCATCGGGCGTGATAGCTAACCATGACGAAGACGATACATATTTTGACTGGAGAAACCGCGATGTTCGGACGCAAAGGCCAAGACCAAGGCAACTATGACCCCGCCAGCCTCAGCGGCACGGTGGTGAAGACGGAGCAGGCCTATAGCAGCCCGGCCAAAATGGCGGAGGCGCCCTTGCCGCTGCGCACCCAGCCGGCGCCCCTGGCGGCACCCCGGCGCGTCGAAATGCCGGCGCGGCGCAATTTCAGCGAAGCGCATGAAGACGTACGGCGCCTGACCGTTGGCCGTGAAATCACCCTGACCGGCGAAATCGCCACCTGCGACGTGCTGGTGGTGGAAGGCAATGTCAGCGCCACCTTGCGCGATGGCCGTTTGGTAGAAATCACCGAAGCCGGCACCTTTCAAGGCTCGGTGGAGATTGACAATGCCGACATCGCCGGCAAGTTCGAAGGCGATTTGGTGGTGCATGACCGCCTCACCGTGCGCTCCACCGGTCGCATTACCGGCCGGGTGCAATATGGCGAGTTGGAAGTGCAAGCCGGCGGCCAGATCATCGGCGAAATGCAATCGGTCGCGCCCGCTTTGGCGGTGGGGAGCAGCAGCAGCGCTTCTTACAAAGACCCGGCCAAGGTCATCGCTACGCTGGAGCAAGACCAGCAGGCGATGTTGGCCGATGACGTCAAGCCGCTGCCGGCCGCGCGCCAGGCCAGCTAAGCAATTTTGCCAACGAAACAACAGCGGGGTGCAGCATGAACCGAGAGCTGCGCCCCGTTTTGCTTTTGGCTGTCGCCATTTTCTCGCCTTCCGTTTGGGCGGAGGCGCGCAGCACGATAACCGAAACTGCGACAGTCGAGCGCGCCATAGACGGCGACACGCTGGTGCTGACGGATGGCCAACGGCTGCGCCTTGATGCCGTCAACGCGCTGGAGATGATGCGTAAGCCGGACGACCTGGCGAAGTGCCTGCCCAGCCTCCGCACCGGTGCCCGCACCGATTATGGCTGCGATCTCACCCTGGCGCGCGCCGCGCAACGCGAACTCCAGCAACTAACGGCCGGCAAAACCGTCAAGCTGCTCATCAACCCGTCGCGGCGGGAAGACCGTTATGGCCGGCTGCTGGCGCAAGTGCTGGTGACGGGCACGGACGGCAAGGAGATCATGGTCACCGAACGCCTGCTGGCGGACGGGCTGGTGCATGTCTATCCGCTGTCGGGGCGGGAGATTGGCACGGCGGAACTGCTGAAAATCGAAGCGCGGGCGCGGGCGCAAAAACTCGGCATCTGGCAATTGCCGGATTTGCAACCGACGCCGCCCGCGCAAGCGCAAACGCGTTATGGCCATTACGCCCTGATTGAAGGCACGGTTGTGAGCGCGCGCCGCTCCAAGACGGCCATCCAGCTCAATTTCGGGCCGGAATACCGCACCGATTTCACCGTGCAAGTGGACAAGCGCGACTGGAGCAAATTCAAAGCCGTGGATTTGCTCGGCCTGCAAGGCCAACGCGTCCTGGTGCGCGGCTATCTCTATGAAGATTACGGCCCCGCCATGCGCCTGACCAATGACGGGCAGATAACGGTTGGTGAGTAACAAGACCTCCGTGAGCCAGAAAATTCAGGCTCACATAGAAGTAATCAAATTGATTGTGGCAGAATCCCCATCTTGGAAAGCCACAGGGTCAACATTGCAGGAAATTGAAAGGCAAGTTCCCATGAAGATAACGAGCTTCCTTCTTGCGATGATGCTTTTGGTCGCGGACATAAGTTTTGCAGAAGATACAACGCCCGCATGTCCTCCTAGGCATGTGAGCGTAAAAGGAATTGAGTTTCTTGCTATGCTCGTTGCTTACGAAGCCTTCAAAAAAGACCAAAGCGAGGCAGATATTTCTAAGCTTGAGATTTCTCTATTTGATAAAGATGACGGTTCGATCGGGGTGCTATTTAGCACGCCTCCAAAAATCTACTATGGATCGGACGGAAAGGTTTCAAAGATGGTCTTTGGTGAAGAAAGACACGCAGCACCAGTCACATATTACGTTGATCTTAAAACGAACAAAATCATCAGGCGCCAATATTGGAGACATTAATGATACATATTGAATTGTTGTCATATAACTCTGACGCATAGAGCTATGCGATACTTTCAAACGAGTACTTGAAGGCACCTTCCCCATTGCCAAGCCGGCACCAAAGCCATATGTATCATCTTTTACGGGTGGCATGATGGTCTTCTCACGGCGCGCGGCATGACCAAGGCTGACCGGCCGTTGCGCGGCATTATTTATATCCTCATCAGCATGACGGCGTTTTCGCTGATGAATGTCTTCGCCAAGAATATGAGCGGCCATTATGACGTGCTGCAGGTGGTGTTCTTCCGTTCGCTGTTCCTGCTGCCGCCCTGCGCCGCGGTCATCCTGCTGCGCCGCAAGCCGAAATTGTTCCGCACGCAGGATTGGCGCGGCCATCTTTGGCGTGGCGTGGTGGGGCTGGCCTGCATGCTTTGCGTGTTTTATTCGCTGAAGCTGCTGCCGCTGGCCGATGCCGTGGCCATCGGCTTCCTGGGCCCCGCCTGCGCCACGGTAGCGGCCATGCTGTGGCTGCGGGAACAAGCCAGCTGGCACCGCTGGCTGGCCATTGTCGCCGGCTTCGTCGGCGTGATCATCATGGCGCAGCCCGGCGCCGCGCCGGTTGACCGCGTGGGCTTCGCGGTCGCCGTGCTGGGCTCCATGCTCTATGGCCTGACCATGGTGCGGGTGCGCTTGCTGCGCGCCGAACATGCTTTGACCACCGTGTGGATTTTCGGCGTCTTCAGCACCGTGGCGCTGGGCTGCACGCTGCCCTTTGTCTGGCTGACACCAACACCTGAGGATTGGGTGCAACTGGCCGCCACCGGCTTCTTCGCCTTCTTCGGCCAGCTCTATGTCACCAAGGCCTATCAATGCGCGCCGGCCGCCACCATCAGCCCGTTCAATTATACCTCGCTGCTCTGGGCGGTGCTGTTCGGCTATCTCTGGTTCGAGGAGTTGCCGACGCCCCAAATTCTGGCCGGCGCCTTCGTGGTCATCCTGGCCGGGCTTTATGCCGCCTGGTTCGAGGCGCGCCAGCATAAGCGGCAACCCGCGCCGCCGCTCTAGGCTATAATCGGCAGAGCTTACCCGGTTGCCCGTTTCGTGGTGGTAGCTTTTGCCGCTGCGCTCTCTGGCTCCAGAAAAATTTCATAAGAATCAAAGCCATGGATTTTGGCACGGCATTTGCTGGAAAGGGAGAGGATTTGAAGGCGGGTGCCATCCCGCCGCCTGCACAGGAGTGAGCCATGAGCGTTTTTTCCGCCCTCAATGTCGCCGTCAACGGTCTGGACGCGCAATCGCGCGCCTTCGCCAACGTCTCGGACAATCTGGCGAACACGGAAACCACCGGCTATAAGCGGGTGGATACCAGCTTCCAGTCGCTGGTCACCTCGTCCAACTCGAACGTCAACAACCCGGGCGGCGTGCAAACCTCGCCGATTTATCAGAACAACATCCAAGGCAACCTGACGCAGGTGGACAGCGATACGTCATTGGCCATTCAGGGCAGCGGCTTCTTTCCGGTGCTGCGCGGCGTGGTGGACTCGACCGGCCAGACCAGCTTGAGCGACGAGAAATTCTATACCCGCCGCGGCGACTTCACCCTGAGCAAGGACGGTTACCTCATCAACGGCGCCGGCTATTATCTGACCGGTTGGACGATTGACCAGGTGGACGGTTCCCGCTCGGCCAACCCCGAAGGCATCCAAATCTCGGCGCTGCTCGACAATCCCGTCGCCACCAGCAACATCACTTATGCCGCCAACCTGCCAGCCGGCGCGCCTGCCACTTATGAATCGCCAACCTCGACCATGAGCGTCTTCGACCAGGTCGGCGCCAAGCACGAGGTGACCTTCCAGTGGGAGAATGCCGGCGCCGCCAATAGCGGTGATTGGCAAGTGAATATCGTCGTCAAGGACGGTAGCGGCACCGGCGATCTGACGCTGGCCGTGCCGGTGAATTTCGATGTCACGGGCAGCACGGCCGGCACGCTTTCACCCTATGGCACCACCGCGACATCGGGCATCGCGCCCGGCACCGGCTATACGGTCGTGGATCCGACCACCACCACGCCGCAGGGCAAGGCGCAGATCACTTTCTCGGCCAATTTCCCCGGCGCCGGCACGCAGACGGTGACGCTGGATTTGGGGAGCTATGGCGCGACCGGCGGCGTGACGCAATTCGCGGACACCGAAATTCAGGTCTCGACCTTGCAGCAGAACGGCATTCCGCGCGGCGCCTTCCAGTCCTTGTCCATTGATAAGAACGGCTTCGTCAGCCTCAATTACGACAACGGCTCGTCCAAGACCTTCTACCAGGTGCCGATCACCTTGTTCAATTCACCGAACAACCTTCAGCGCCAGGAAGGCAACGCTTTCTCGCAGACCATTGACAGCGGCATCCCGCGCGACAACGTAGCGGGCGACCTGGGCGCCGGTAACATCGTCGGCAACGCGCTCGAGGCCTCCAACGTGGATATCGCGTCGGAATTTGCCAAGATGATCAAATATCAGCGCACTTATTCGGCGAATGCCCGCGTCATCAGCACCGGTAGTTCGATGCTGGAAGAAATCATCAGCGTGGTGCGGTAAACGGCATGAAGGCGGGAGCAGACCATGTCGCTTGATACCGCGCTCTCCGGCGCGCTCTCTTCGTTGCAGACGGTGCAGCAGCAGATCGCGCTGGTTTCCAACAACATCAACAACGCCAACACGCCGGGCTATACGCGCAAATCTGCCAATCTGGCGCCGGTGGGCGACGGCGTCACGCTGGTCGGCGTCAAGATCAATGATTACACGCGCGCCAGCGACGCGACCTTGCTCAAGCAGCTCAACGCCGCCGCCGCCGAGAACGGTTATAAGGCGGCGCAAAGCCAGTATCTCGACCAAATTCAAAATATCCTGGGCGCCAGCAACGACAATCTCAAGCTGGTGACTGACCTGGAGGCTTTCGCCTCCGCCTGGCGCGAGCTGGATGCCGAGCCGGAAAATACCGCGCTGCAAAACCAGGTGATCAGTTCCGGCAGCGCCTTTGCCGCCAGCGTGCGCCGCGTCGCCGGCCTGGTGGAGCAGCTGGATCGTTCGATCGTTTCCGATATCAGCGTCGCGGTGACGGAAGTCAACAGTGCGTTGAAGGATGTGGAAGACGCCAACACGCGCATCGCGCAAGCCTTGGCTTCCGGCGTGCCGACCGGCGATTATGAAGACCAACGCGACATTGCGCTGCAGAAAATCGCGCAATATGTGGATATCCGCCGCGTAGACCGCCAGAACGGCCAAGTCGCCATCTATACGCCCTTCGGTTATCCGCTGCTGGATGGCCGGGCGCAGCAATTCGCCTTCAACGGCACCAATCTCACGGTCAGCGGCAGTACTTCGGTGGTCAATAGCAATCTGGGCGGCGGCCGCTTGCAGGCCTTGCTGGAATTGCGCGCCAATGCCGCGCCCGCGGCGGCCAGCCCCAACCCGACACAGGAAATCATCCGCAAATTGCGCGAGCAGCTGGACGGGCTGGTCGGCGGCTTCCTCAACGCCACCACGGCGCCGGACAGTTTCGCGCAGGCCTATAACGCGGCGGCCACTGATAGCGGCGCACTCGCCAGCGGCTTCTTCACCGGCGCCGACCGCACGGATTTTGCCGTCAATGCCAGCCTGCTGAACGGCACCGCCACGGTCAAGCGCGCCGCCGGCGCCGCGGTCAATGACGCGATGAAGGATGAGAGCCGCAGCTTCACCGTCTATGGCCAGACCTTCACCAACCAGAGTTACGGCACGGTGCTGCAGGAATTTGTCGCTGTCTGGCAATCCGGCGCCAACCGCGCTGCCGACGAAGCCGAAGCCTCCCAGGGGCAGAGCGACTATTACCAAAAGCTGTTCACCGATAAGACCGCCGTCAGCGTGGACCGCGAACTCATCAGCCTGCAAACGCTGCAACGCTCCTATCAGGCCGCCGCGCGGCTGGTCAGCATCGTGCAGCAGCTCAATCAAACCATCATTGATATGGTGTAGGCCATGATCACCGGCGTCAGCAATATCAGCATCCTCACTCAGGCCGTCACTGGCCTCACCAACGGCCAGGCCAATCTGGCCGAATTGACGCAGCAACTCGCCAGCGGCGTCCGCTCCACGGATTTGACGGATTATTCCGGCCTGGAAGCGCGCACCATGATCAATGGCCGCAATGTGCAAGCCAAGGCGGAAAGCTATATCGCCGCCGGCAAAAGCGTGGCGCCGCGCCTGAAAACCTATGAAACCACGCTGTCAGCGCTGGAAAACCTGATCAACACCACCGTCAGCACCATCCGCACCACACAGAACGCCACCGCCGCCGCCGAGCAAGGCGTTAAATCGCAGATCGAAGGCGTGATGGATCAGGCCGCCTATTACCTGAACCAAAAGGTCGGCGACCGTTATCTCTATTCCGGCACGCGTTATACCGCCCAGCCGGTGACCGATCTCAAAACTCTACCCGTGCCGCCGGCCGAGACTTTTCCGGTCACCAGCCCGGCCTTGCCGCCTTTTGACCCCGCCGCCCCCGGCAGTAACGCTCTTGCTTATGCGCGCGATGCGGTGACGCTGGATGATAATCTGCAATTGACCTACGGCATTCCCAGCACGGACAGCGCCATCCAGAACCTGGTGCAGGGGCTGCGCTTCGCCTATGCCGCCACCCAGGACAGCGCCAATTACGATACCTATATGGCGCAGGCCAGCACCTTGATGGATCAGGCGCTGGACGGTATTCGCAGCCTCCGTACCCAGGTAGCCGGCAACCAAAAAATCCTGAGCGAGACGCAAAAAGGCCAGCAGACCACCATCAATCTGCTGCAGGATCAGATAGACGGCATCCGCAATGTGGACGTGACGGAAGTTTCCGCTAAAATCACCTCATTCGAAACACAGTTGCAGGCTTCCTATGCCGCGACCTCGAAACTCATTACCCTCACATTGTTGGATTATCTGTAAAACTTTAGGAGCCGCCTGATGCAGCAAGTGCTTGATCTTGACCCCGTCATGCTGCGCTATGCCGCGGCGCTGCGTGGCGTGGTGCCGCCCCTACCGGAAACGCCCTTCCATTATGTGCGTTGGGGTATGCCAGATCAGACGGTGGCGTTGAGCCTAGCAGCCAGCAATCCAGAAGGGCAGTTCAGTTTCATCGTGGCCGACGAACCGGCGCGCCAGGCAGCCGAGCAGCGGCGGCAGGCTCTACGGCTTAAAAACTGCGCGTTTCTGCAGCAAGAAGCAGCGGCCGGACTGCGCCAGGTGCAGTTTCTGTGCGCCGATTTGCGCGGCGACGCTGCGGCAGATATGGCGAAACTGCAGGCGCTGGCTGGCTCGGCATTGGCGCCGGGTGGACTCTTCGCCTGCCACTATACACCATTTGCCGCGGGGCAAGACGGGCTGCATTTCATGGCCGCTGAATTCGCGCCGGAAATGACACCGGCGCAACAGTTGGAGTTCCTGACCGAACTGCAGCAGTTGGGCGCGCAATATTTCGCCAGCCGGCCAACCGCCGCGCAGGATTTGGCGTCGGCGGTAACCAGCCAGACGGCCGAGCCTTATCTGCAACGCCACGGCGCGGGGCAACCGGCGCAGAGCGCAACCGTGCAGATGATCGCCGCCATGACGGCGCAGGGTTGCCGTTTCGTTGGCGACGCCACGGTGCAGGCGAATTATTTGGAAATGATGGTGCCAGCGGCGGCGCAACCTTTGCTGGCCACACTGCGCCCCCATCTGCTCTATGAAGTCATCAAGGACTTCGCGACCGACCGCGCCAGCCGCGCCGACATTTGGGTTAAGCAGCCGGCAACGATGAGCGGCGATCTGGCGGAATTGTTCAGTCCCTTCTACTTCGGCCTAGCTGAATCCAGCGCGGGCGAAACGCCGCAAGTCACGCTGCACGGCCAGACGCTCGATCTGACAACGCCGGTCTTTCAGGCTTGGCTGACTCTGCTGCGTTTGATGCCGCTGACCATCGGCGATTTTCTCTCCCAACCCCAAGCCCCCGGCATCGCGCAGTCGGATGCGGTCATGGCCAACAACGCCCAGGTAGCGTTCCAGGATGCGCAGCCCATGCGCGCCAGTTTCGGCGGTCTGGGACGGGTGGATTTTTCCTATCCGCGCCTGGCTGGCGGCTATAACCAGCAATTGCAGCAACAAAATATCGCCGCCGCCACGGTGCTGTTGGCCTCGCCGGTGGCTGGCCGTCCTGTGCAAGCCACTTTGTCAGAGGCTTTGGTGTTGCAAGCAGTTGGGCGCGTCGGCCTGGCGGAATCGGCGGATGCGCTGATGCCGGAATTGCAGCGGCTAGCGGCCGACCCGGCGCTGGCGCCGCAATTGTTCGCTCAGCGCGTGGAAATCGCGCCCGACTTTGTCGAGACCATGATTCGTGATGTCTGCCGTCAGCGGATGCCGAACTGGTACGTGCTGGGCATTCTCGACGCGGCCTAGAGCAGATCGCGTTCAAGTGGCATCACTTGAACGCGTGAATCTGCTCGCCCTTCATAAGTCCGGAGCCATAAACGCTTTGCGTTCATATTTCGTGAGCGTATGCGAACAGAAAATGATCTAGGCTTTCAGCGGCTCCAGCGTCAACGCGCCGCCCCACAGCCGCGCCATCAGTTCCTGCATCCGCTCCGTCGCCGCGCTGGAGAAAAAGCGCAGCAGGCCGGGTTCGTGCTGCGGGCGCAATGTTTGCTGATTTTCCAACCGGCGCTGCAACACACGGGCGACGCCAGCGCCGGAATCATGCAGCGTCACGGTATCGCCGGCGGCAGCGGCAATTTGCTCGCGCAGAAAGACAAAATGCGTGCAGCCCAGCACCAGCGCGTCGGCGCCAGCATCCAGCAACGGCGCCACATAGTCTTGCACGGCCGCCTGCATGGCCAAGCTGTGTTCTTCGCCGGCCTCCAGCAGCGTCACCAGGCGTGGGCAGGGTTGCGGAATGATATGCGCCTGATCTGCAAACCGCGCCGCCAAATCCAGGAAATGCCGGCTTTCCAGTGTGCGCGCCGTGGCCAGTACGCCGACTTCGCGGCAGCGGCTAGCCGCTACTGCCGGCTTCACCGCCGGCTCCAGGGCAATGATGGGCACGGCATAATGCGCGCGCAGCGCCGGCAGGGCAACGGCCGTCGCCGTATTACAGGCGACGACGATGGTCTTCACGCCCTGCCGCAGCAGGAAGTCGCACAAGGCAAAACAACGGGCGCGGATATAATCCGGGCTTTTTTCGCCGTAAGGCGCATGGGCGCTATCGGCCAGATAGAGGAAATCCTCCTGCGGTAGCGCCTGGCGCAAGGCCGTCAAAACGGAAAGCCCGCCGACGCCGGAATCAAACACACCGACGGGGGCAAAAAGGGAGGGGGCAAGGCTGGGGGGCATGGTGGGCTGCTGCGTGTCAGATAAAGCAGCCTAGCGTGCAATCATGAAAAGCTTGTGAAATTTTCGGGGCGAAGTTGGCGCGAATTTTAGCTATTTTTGTGAAAGAAGGAACGGAGCGGTGGGAACAGAAAAAAGACCAGTTCGAAGGCGATGTGCCTTACTTGTTACTGTGAATTGCTGCACTCGACCGCAGCGACTAAATTGGCAAACATAAAACAAATTTTAGCGATCAACACGATGCTCATGGTAACCTCATGCGCTGGCTCGATTTTGCTGTGCCATGTTTTGCTGATACAAACCGGCAAAATCAATCGGCGCGAGCAGCAGGGGCGGGAAATTACCATCGCGCACCATGTCGCTTAAAATCGCCCGCGCGAACGGGAACAGCTGACGAGGACACTCTATCAACAAAAGGTTGCGTAATTGTTGCTCCGGCATGGCCGGCACGGTGAACAGCCCGGCATAGGCCAATTCCGCGATAAATCCGGTCTTTTCGCCCAATTTAGAGCTGGCTTTGAGCAGCAGCGTGACCTCATGCACATTCTCGCCCAGCGGGCGGCTTTGCACGTTGACGAGCAGCTCCAGGGTCGGTTCCGGGTCGTCCGGCTGCGGAATGTAGATCGCGGGAGCGCTGGGATTTTCAAACGACATATCGCGCACATATTGCGCGTTAATAGCGACGGCGGCGGTTGCCAGACCGTTGGAGTTTGCCGGAGAGTCAGCCATCACAAGACCTTGTTACCAGAGCCACGACTATCTTCGCAGCATACACCTGCCATTGAGACGGTGAAAGGAATTATTTGCACGGTTGCAGCGCTCCGCTATCATGCCGGCGAAATGTCTAACGCTGTCAAAGGCATGGTGTCGCACTATGGAATATCTTGATATCATCGTCCTCGCCATCGTCGCGGTGGTCATCGCGCTGCGCCTGCGTTCCGTGTTGGGACAGCGGCATGATGACGAGCCGCGCAAACCCAACCCCTTTGGCGTGCCCAAGGCCGGCAAAGATGAAGATGACGAGGGCTTCATGCTCAGCCCGAAGCATG
>CAZBSB010000004.1:25786-26944 GCA_964494535.1 uncultured Rhodospirillales bacterium | reverse complement strand
CTTCGCGGCCCTTACGCACCAACTGATTGACTGTTGCCATCGTCGCTTCCCTGTTCGTTCAGCGCTGGCCAAAGCCGCACGCCGCGTTCATTCCAAAACAAAAACCGCCGCGAAAATCCGGCAATCCGGCTCCGCAGAGGTTGAAATCCTTGCGCCGCGCAACCTGCTCGACGATCTGCCCCGTAACATTATCGGCGCATCGTCAGCCGTTCATTGCCCAGGCTATGAGTCGCACTTCAAAAACAACGCTTAAATTGTTGATTTTCATGCGATTAAATAAGGGAAAGGCAAAACCCCTGCCCCTCAAGTGGCCGGAATATAGGGGCGCACTCTATTTGCGTCAAGCATTGATTAAGCAATCTTGCAAATTCCTGAATATGGCTTAGTCAAAGCCGTAGAAATTGATGCCCTGCCGCTCAAATTGCGGCCGCGCCTGCGCCAGCGCGCCGGCCGGCCGTGATGGGTGCTGCCAGGGTGCGGCTTCGCGCGCCGCCGCGGCGTCTGGCACTTTCAGCACGAAATTGAACATGCAATGAAAGCCGCCGCCGGCCAGCTTGGACGGCTCAAAATCAAAGGCCTTATGGCCAAAGCCCCATTGCACGAAGCGTTGGCGGATATGCGGCGGCGTGGTGTTCGGAATCAGCAGCTTGTGCCCTTGCCGGTATTTGGCGTCCGGCACAGCCAAACCGTTGGTGATGAACAAATCGGCCTCGGCGCCGCTGATCGGCTGTCGTTTCCAAGGGTCGTTGTAAAGCCAGTCCACGAATTGCCGCGTGGCAGGATGCAAGCGTTCCGGGCAATAGACCAGATGCCGGTTGGGCTGCCCCCACAGCAGCGTATCGGCATGAAAACCACGCGTTGCCTGGGAGGCTAGGCCGATGGCGGCGAAGCCGCCTTCCACCGTCAACGGCACTTCCACCACCGGCGCATTCACTAGCTTCGTCAAATGCTGCCCGATGCCGGGCTGCGACCGAGGTCCATAGCCTTGCAGATAAATGCCGTAACCATCCAGCTTAACGAAGTCGCCCGTGCCTTCATGCAACAAGCCGGAGGTTTTCTCGCTGGCCGGATGCACGGCAAAACGATGCTGCTGCAAAACCGAGAGCATCGGCGCCACTTCCTGCTGGCGCACGGGCGAGTTCATGCGCGACGGCAACG
>CAZBSB010000004.1:6725-25776 GCA_964494535.1 uncultured Rhodospirillales bacterium | reverse complement strand
CGCGCACCGTCTGTCTGTTGCACGGATACGACCGGATCGGCGGCAAAACATTGATCCGGCAAATGTTGGTGCGCTGGCACCTGTATTAGCTTGCCTTGATGGCGGGTGAGTTCTTCGGCGGCGCTGTCCCAGGCACGCAACAGCCGGTCTTTCCAATAAGCGGGACGGGACTGCCATTGCCGCATCCCCTCGGCCTGATAACCATTGTCCTGGGTGTTGACGGAAAAATGTTCCGGCCGAACGCAAATTACCTCAAAAGCCATCGGCCGCGCACCTCCAACACCCGCACATGTCAATGCTGCAGAGCAATATCAAAGAACTCCCAGACATTTCAACGCGATTTATATTTTCAAGGCACGTTGGCGGCGCGTTTTTGGCTCAGCAGACGGATGGCCACATAAAACACCGGTGTCAGGAACAGGCCGAAGAATGTGACCCCCAACATGCCGGAAAACACCGCCAGCCCCATGGCATGGCGCATTTCCGCGCCCGCGCCGCTAGCCAAAATCAGGGGCACCACTCCCATGATGAAGGCGAAGGATGTCATCAGAATCGGCCGCAATCGGAGCCGGCTGGCTTCCACCGCCGCCGCGATAACGCTCTTGCCCTGATGCTCCAACTCACGCGCGAACTCGACGATCAGAATGGCGTTCTTGCACGCCAGCCCCACCAGCACGATCAGCCCTATTTGCGTGAAGATATTGTTGTCGATCGTCGGATTGATACCACGCATGAACCACAAGCCGAAAATGGCCGAGAACAGCCCTAGCGGCACGATGAGGATGACCGCCAACGGCAAGCCCAGGCTTTCATATTGCGCGGCCAGCACCATGAAGACGAGCAGCACGCAGAGCGGGAAAATCCACAGCGCCGTGTTGCCGGCCAGGATTTCTTGATATTTCAAGTCGGTCCACTCGTAGCTCATCCCTTTGGGCAGATTTTGCTCAAGCAGCTTGATCATTGCAGCTTCAGCTTGACCGGAAGAGAAACCGAACCCCGGACTACCGTTCATATCAGCGGAACGATAGCCGTTGTAGCGCGTCGCGCGGTCGGGGCCGAAGCTGGGTGTGACCTGCAACACGCTGCCCAGCGGCACCATCTCGCCTTTCATATTGCGCGTCTTCAAGCCGGCAATGTCGGCTGCCTGGTCGCGGAACGGCGCATCCGCCTGCACCACCACCTGAAAAGTCCGGCCGAATTTGTTGAAATCGTTGACGTAAAGCGACCCCAGGTAAATCTGCATCGTGTCAAAGACTTCACTGACCGAAAGCCCTAACTGTTTGGCGCGGGTGCGATCCAGGTCGGCGCGCAATTGCGGCACATTGATTTGAAAGCCAGAGAAGACTTGCGAGAGTTCCTTGGTCTGCCAGGCCTGCATCTGCACGGCCTGCGCCGCTTTGAACAGCGCCTCATAGCCCAAATCCGCCTTGTCCTCGATTTGTAGTTTGAAGCCACCCACGGTGCCCAAGCCCATGATGGCCGGCGGCGGAAACATAAAGGCGCGCGCTTCCTGAATGCCGCCGAGTTTCATCATGATTTTGCCAGCGATAGCTTCAGCCGACAAATCACGATGCTTACGTTCGCTGAACGGTTTGAGCGTCACGAAGACGATACCGGCGCTGGAACTATTGGTGAAGCCATGAATAGACAGCCCGGGGAACGCCACCGCGCTCTGCACGCCCGGTTCCTGCATCGCAATTTCGGAAACCTTGCGGATGACCGCTTCGGTGCGATCCAGTGTCGCACCGTCCGGCAGATTTACGGCGCCAACCAGATACTGCTTGTCCTGTGCCGGAATGAAACCCGGCGGCACTTTCTGAAACAACACTACAGTGCAGCCGATCAACACCAGATAGACAGCGATGCCGATGCCGCGCCGCCGCACCAAGCCGCCGACGCCTCGCGCATAACTCTCTCCAGCATTCTTGAAGCCGCGATTGAAGCGCGTGAAGAACCAGCCGAACGCCTTTTCCATGCCGATGGTCAACTTATCCTTGGGTTCATCGCGCCCTTTCAGCAGCAGCGCCGCCAGCGCCGGGCTGAGTGTCAGCGAATTGAAGGCAGAGATGAGCGTGGAGATGGCGATGGTCGTGGCGAATTGCCGATAAAACTGCCCGGTCAGACCGCTGATGAAGGCGATGGGCACGAACACGGCGCACAAAGTAAGCGCAATGGCGATGATCGGGCCGCTGACCTCACGCATCGCCTGATAGGTCGCTTCGCGCGGCGCCATGCCGTGCTCGATATTGCGCTCTACATTCTCGACGACTACGATGGCATCGTCCACCACGATACCGATGGCCAGCACCAACCCGAACAGCGTCAGCGCATTAATGGAAAATCCCAGCAGCAGCAGAACGCCAAACGTGCCGACGATGGAAATGGGCACCGCCAGCAGCGGGATGATGGAGGCACGCCAGGTCTGCAGAAACACGATGACCACCAGCACCACCAGCAGAATCGCTTCCAGCAGCGTGGTGATGACGGCCTTGATGGAATCGCGCACAAAAATCGTCGGGTCATAGACCACGTCGTAATCCAGCCCTTCCGGGAAGTTTGCTTTCAGCTCCTGCATAACTGCGCGCACTTCGTCGGAAATGTTGATGGCGTTGGCGCCCGGCATCTGGAACACCGGCACGGCCACGGCCGGCTTGTTGTTGAGTAGCGACCGCAAACCATAGCCCGAAGCACCTAGCTCAATGCGAGCAACTTCGGCCAGCCGCACCACGCCGCCGTCAGCGCCGGTCTTGATGATGATATTGCCGAATTCCTCCGGCGACTGCAGCCGCCCTTGCGCGTTGACCAACAACTCATTGTCCGCCCCGGGCGGCGCCGGCGAAGCCCCCACCTGCCCCGCCGCGATCTGGATATTCTGGTCTTGAATGGCCATCACCACGTCGCGCGGCGTCAAGCCGTGCCCGGCCACCTTTTCGGGGTTCAGCCAAATCCGCATGGCGTAGTCGCCGGAGCCGAACAGCATCACCTGCCCGACGCCATTAATGCGCGTCAGCCGGTCTTTCACATTCAGCAGCGCGTAATTGCGGATATACAACTCATCATAGCGCCCGCCCGGCGAGAGCAAATGCACCACCAACGTCATATCGGCAGAGCTTTTCACCGTCGTCACGCCCAATTGCCGCACGATGTCCGGCAGGCGCGGCAAGGCCTGCGAAACGCGGTTTTGCACCATCTGCTGCGCCAAATCAGGGTCTGTGCCCAGCTTGAATGTCACGGTCAGCTGCATGGTGCCGTCCGCCGTGCCTTGCGAATCCATATACAGCATGTTTTCCACGCCGTTGATCTGCTCCTCCAGCGGCGTGGCCACTGCTTCGGCAATCACCGTGGGGTTGGCGCCGGGATAGCGCGCCACCACTTGCACGGAGGGCGGCACCACTTCCGGATATTCGGAAATCGGCAGCAGCGGAATGGCGATCAGCCCGCCCAGGAAAATCAGCAGCGATAGCACGGCGGCGAAAATCGGCCGGTCAATGAAGAATTGAGAAATATTCATGGGGACGCCCGCGGTGCTTAAATGATTGGTGGTGAAGAATTATCGCTGCGGCGCCGGCGCTGCCGTTTCGGGCGAAGCTGCAGGCGCACTGGTTTCCGGGGCAGCACCTTCAGGCGCCGCAGCCTGCTGCTGTTGGGCTGCAGGCGGCGGCGCATCCATCGCCACTTCCTGCGGCGCCACCGGCATTCCCGGCATAGCCATTTGCACACCGTTGACGATGATTTTTTCGCCGGCCTTCAGCCCGTCTTTAACAATCCGCAACCCACCTGCCGTGCCGCCCAATTGCACCGGGCGGTAATTGGCGACATTGTCGGCGCCGACCACCAGCACATATTTCTTGTCCTGGTCCGTGCTGATGGCGCGGTCGGTGACCAGCAGCGTTTCCCCCTGGCTCGGCACCGCAATGCGCGCCAGCGCATACATGCCCGGCACCAGCTTGCCGTCCGCATTGTCCAGCACCGCCCGCACCCGGATGGTGCCGGAGTCCGCCTTGATTTGATTGTCAAACAGCTTGACCTTGCCGTGATAAATCGTCTTATCGTCGCCGGCCAACGTCACGTCCACCGCGATGGTCTGCGCCTTGTCCGGCGCCGTCATGCCGGCGCGGACATAGCCCAAATAAGTCGGCTCATCCATGGCAAAATCGACATAGATAGGGTCAACCGACACGATGGTGGTGAGCAGCGGCGCACCGGTCATGGTCTGCACCAGGTTGCCGGCGGTCATCTCCGCGCGGCTGGCGCGGCCGCTGATCGGCGCTTTGATTTGCGTGTAATCCAAATCCAGCCTGGCAGTGCGGAGCGCGGCTTCGGCAGCGGCCACATCGGCCTGCGCCACGTTGGCAGCATTGCGGCGCGCATCAATATCGCGGCGCGTCACCACATCGTCCTTGCCCAGCGCCGCGACGCGCTGAAAGTCTTTTTGCGTGAACCCGGCCTGCGCCTGCGCCGAAGCCAGCATAGCTTCCGCCCGTTTCACCGCCGCCTCAAACGGTCGCGGATCGAGCGTGAACAGCAGATCGCCCTTCTGCACCATAGCGCCTTCCGTGAAATGTACCTGCTCGATCGTGCCCTCAACACGCGGCTTGATTTCCGCCTGCTCCACGGCCTGCAGACGGCCGGAATAGTCACGTTGCTCCGTCACCTGCCGCGACAGGACGGGAGCTACGCTGACATTGGCCGGCCCCATGCCGGCGAAAGCCGGCGGCGGTTCCGGCGCACCAACCAGGAGCAACCGCCACGCAACCGCGCCAACGGCCACCACCCCCAACAGAATCATGCGTTTTTTCATCATCTTCTCCTGCCGCGAAAGCGCGGCTATGCTACTGCCCAAGTTGGTGCTCTGATAGCCTGCTATCCAAATAGCTCCACGCCCAGACTAGGCAATGGCCCAAAGTCAAATTACACTGACTTAAGGTCATTGTAAAGGGTCTCCCCTTATGCTATGCTGTTAAGAAAGAGGATGAAGAGATTGAACTGGGTTAAAAAACATCTGGTCAATTGCAGCCGCCGCGCGGTGAAGGACGCCGACAAAGCACAAAAGCGGCAGGATTTGCTGGTCATCGCCGGCCGCCTCTTCCTGGAAAAAGACTTTGCCGCTTTGGCGATGGATGATGTGGCCGCCGCCAGCAAGGTCGCCAAAGGCACGCTCTATCTCTACTTCAAGACCAAGGAAGAACTCGCGCTGGGCGTGCTGGCGCAGGACACCAGCGCCTGGCTTGACGCCGTGGCGGCGTTCCTCAGCCAGCCCGGCAAAATCAGCCCGCAGGATTATGTCGCGTGGTTTTGCCAGTCGCTGCGCGACCGGCCGCGTTATGTGAAATTCATCCCCATCTCCGCCACCATCCTGGAAAAAAACATCAGCAAGGAAGCGGCGCGCGATTTCAAGCTGATGATCGCGGCACAGTTAGAGCAGCTGGCGCCGCTGCTGCAACGCAAGCTGGGTTTTGCCTCGCCGGAGCGCGCCATGCTCTTCCTGATGCAAAGCCACGGCCTGATCATGGGGCTTTACCCCTGCTGCAACCCCTGCCCGATCGTGCAGGAAATCATCACCGAGGAAAAGCTAGATCTCTTCCGCCACGATTTTTACGACACGCTGGCGGACTCGCTGCTCACGGTGCTGCGCGGCTACCGGCAGGAAACGGCCGACGCATGACCGCAAAGCGCTGGCAACTCGCCGCCGAATGTTTTGCCGTGTTCGTGCTGCTGCCAACCATCCTGGCGCAATACCCCTTTCACCGGCCGACGCTCTATGGCGCGCTGGGTCTGACCTGCGCCTATGCCTTCTTCATTATGGCGCAAGACCGCGCCTTTTCCTGGCGCGCGCTGTGGCAAGGCGATGGCTGGCCAGTGGCCGAGCGGTGGCGCGCCACCATCCGCTTCATCATAGCCACGTTGTTCAGCCTACTGCTGTTGGCGCTGCTCGCCCCGCAGCATCTGTTCAATTTCCCGCGTGAGCGGCCGGAGATGTGGGCAGCGGTGATGATCATGTATCCCTTGGTCTCCGTCATTCCGCAGGAGTTCGTCTACCGCAGCTTCTTCTGCCGGCGTTATGCGCCGCTGTTTCCGACGCCCTGGACGATGATCACGGTCAATGCCGCCGCCTTCAGCTACATGCATATCGTGCTGCAAAATATCGTCGCGCCCCTGCTCTGCCTCATCGCCGGCGTCATCATCGCCTATGGTTATGCTCAGCACCGCTCCCTGCGCTATGCCTTCATTGAACATGCGGCCTATGGCTGCATGATTTTCACGGTCGGCCTGGGCTGGTATTTCTTCCGCGGTTTTCAAGGCTAAACACGCGCAGCTTGACCCCGCCCCGCAGATTTCGCTAATTTGCCTGCCAATGGCGCGGTGGCAGAATGGCTATGCAGCGGATTGCAAATCCGTGTATGCCGGTTCGATTCCGGCCCGTGCCTCCAACGAACGACCTAAAGAAATTTTTATTTCAACTCACAAATCGCATTTTTAAACTAAAATCATTCGCTTAACGTCCCATGGCGTCTAAAGACGTTTATTGTCATCTTGACCGGTTGAGGGTCGCCACAGTTTATACCGGCCGCCTGGTTTGCCATCTATGAACAATTTCATCATGCTCAAATGCGCCTGAGGCGGAGCGATGCAAGAAATCGATCTACAATTATTATAGCGCGGAAATGCAATAAACGTAGGGATTTATCAAGAAGTCTTAACTCAGCGAAGAAGTTACTTCCTCAGTTGTGTCAAGTCAGGCTGCTTAGAAGTCTGTAGCGATTTCGGATTTAACCAATAATCTCTTGCCCGCATCCGCTTCAGGGCATCGGCTGCACCTTTCCAGCCTTTTTTCTCAGCTTTCTCCATCCACTCAAGCATATCGTCACGGCCGGCCGCGAACATAGCTTCAGCCTCAACGACAGCCTTATATTGTGCATCAGGGAAACCGGCTTCTGCTGAAGCCTCGAGCAGACTGAAACTCAATGAAGGTCTGGATTTCCAGTCTGCATCTAACTTCCGCATGCGCCCAAGAGCTGCTTCCGCACCTTGCCAACCCTTCGCTGCTGCCTTCTCCATCCACGGAATTTTACCAGCGCGACTCAATATGAAATCTTTCTCAGTGTCGGACACCAAGGTTTTTTGAGCCGGGACATGCCCGTTTTCTGCCGCCATCTCACCCCAATAGTTTGCTGTTGCTTTTGCACCTCGACAACTACTGCCAGTATAATAATAATTCCTTAGTTTCCATGCAGACTCGCCATCGCCAAGATGCGCCTGCCATCGGGCAACAATAGTTTGAAGAACTGTCATATAGGCTCATGAACTGCCACAAGCCATGGCATATGGCTGCTTCGCCTGGTAGGCAGGGTCACTGCGGTGTTTATTTATAAAGTGTTCGGCGAACAATAGAACGATCAGCAGCCCAAACAATGATAGCGCACTCAGCTTGAGCATGCGCCGCAGTTTCACTGCCGCACCGCGCTGGCTACGCTGTCTATGGTGAACAGCATCGCATAGCCGTCCGCGGTGGCGGCGAAGAGGCAGTCGCCAGCCACGTTCCAGGCCAGGCCGATGATTTCATGCCCCGTTGGCGCCACCGGCGGATGAATCATCACGCCTGGGCGGCCATCCAGCGGCGCCAGTTCCACCATGCCGTCGGCATAACCTATGGCGACGAGATCGTCGCGGGGATGCGGCTGCGCCCAGCGCACGATGACGCCGCGATCCAGCCCCAGCGGCTGCGGCGCTTTGCCCCACGGCCCGCCGCCGAAGAACGGCCAGCACACGGCCTGCGCCGCGCCGGACGTGACGAGCCAGCGGCCGCGCGCCCAGGCCAGGTTATAAATTCTGCCCGGATAGCCCTGCATCCGCATTTCGTTCATGTCGCTGAGGCGCCAGCCATGCAGCGCGCTTTCCTGCATCGCGGTCAGCACAATTTTGCCGTCCGGCGACCAGCAGGTGAGCAGATGCGAGCCTTGCCAGTTGAGCGGCACCGGTTTTTGCTCGGTCGCCGCCGTCCACCACAGGCTGACGCCGTTCTTGTGCGCCACGGCCAGCCGCTTGCCGTTGGGGCTGAAACTCAGGCCGCCGATGCTGCTGGGATGTGCTTTGGCCTCACCCTGCGTTTCGCCGTCCAATGTCAGCAACTGAACATTTTTTCCGTAGCTATAGGCCACCTGCGCGCCGTCCAGGCTGGTCGCGACGCAGTCAATCCAGCGCCCGGTGTGCTTGGCGAGTTCACGCGGCGGCGCGCCCGGCGTCAGCAACAGCACACGGCCATCATCGCCGCCGGAGACAAAATGATCGCCGCAGGCCGTGAGGCACAGGCTCACGCCGTTTGGATGCGCTTGCTGAATTTCCGGCGTTTGTTCGATATCCGCTGCCGCCAGCAACGCGACCGTGCCGTCGCCCAGCGCCAGCACCAGGCCGGTGCCGGAGGTATTGACCTGCAGCGCGTTAATTTTGGTATCAAGCTGCCATTGCCGCGCGATAGCCGAAGCAGGCGCCTGCATCCCCGAAGCGATCATCAACGGCTCCGCCTCAGGCCGCCGCGCAGGCGGCGAAGCCGCGACGCAGTTCCGCCTCGTCCAGCTCCCGGCCGATGAAGACCAGGCGGCTCAGGCGCTTTTGCTCCGCCGGCCAGGGGCCGAGCTGGCCGCCATCCATCATCATATGCACGCCCTGCACCACCATGCGCTGCGGATTATCCTTGAAGCTCAGAATGCCTTTATAGCGCAACAAATCCTGCCCACGGCTGGCGCGCAAGTCGCCCATCCATTCATCGAACTTCGCCGGGTCGAGCGGCCGGTCTTCGAGCAGCGACAGGCTGGCGATATTGCTGTCGTGAATCGGGTTCGCATGACCATGGTGATGATGGTGGTCATGGTCGTGATGATGCGCGTGGTCATGATGGTGATGATCATGGTCATGCGCGTGATGCGCGCAGCAGACATGGCCGTCATCACCATGGTCATGCGCCATCGCGTGCTGGTGCAAATGGTCGTCCGCCACCGGCTTGGCCTCCAAGAAGTCTGGCGCCCGCGCCAGAATTTGCTGCAAATCGAAAGTGCCTTGCGCCAAAATCTGATTGAGCGGCACGGCGCAGCGCGTGGTGGGGATGATGCGGGCAAAGGCGTTGATTTTGCGGATGGCGCGCTCGATGAGCTTGATCTCATCCGGCGTCACCAAATCCGTCTTGTTGAGCAGGATGATATCGGCGAAGGCGATTTGCTCCTCCGCCTCCTTGCTGTCCTTGAGGCGCAGCGGCAGATGGCGGGCATCCACCACCGTCACGATGCTGTCCAGCGCCACGGCCTTGGCAATCTCCTCATCCGCGAAAAAGGTCTGCGCCACCGGCGCGGGGTCGGCCAGGCCGGTGGTTTCCACCAGAATGCCATCAAAACCCTGCGCCCGCTTGAGCAGCCCGCCGAGGATGTGAATCAGGTCGCCGCGCACGGTGCACCATACGCAGCCGTTGTTCATCTCGAACACTTCCTCGTCGGACTCGACGATGAGGTCGTTGTCGATGCCGATCTCTCCGAATTCGTTGACCACCACGGCGTAGCGCTTGCCATGGTTCTCCGAGAGGATCCGGTTGAGGAGGGTCGTCTTGCCGGCGCCGAGATAGCCGGTCAGAACCGTAACGGGTATTTTATGGGGCATGGTCGTGGCCTGTCGGAAAAAGTGTGCAATACTGCATAGATATGGCGTCTCTGCAGGAAATGGCAACAGGATTAACCGTCTTGCGCAAGCAATTGCGCAACAACGATTTTTGTGGCATGACGGGAGGAAATTTTCTATTCTTAATGTTAAACATGAGTTGGCTGGCGGGGCGCGGTTCGGCATGAAGCGTGGCAGTTTATTTCTGACACTGATGATGACGGTCAGCCTTTCGGCCTGGGCGGCGGACGACATCATGCCCGCACCCAAAAGCGCGCCGCGCGTCAAGGTGCAGCGCAGCAGCATCGCGGTTGAAGAAGCACGCGGCAAGCGCGTGGTCACCGGGCCGGCCAAGCTGATTGACGGCGAACGGCTGAAGGTCGGCGACACGGAATTGCGCCTGTTCGGCGTGGTGGTGCCGCTGAAGAGCGCCGCGCGCGGCGCTGAAGCCGCAGCCGCGCTGGAAAAACTGGTCGGCACAGCCATCGTCACCTGCCGCATCCAGGAGCGCGACAAAGGTTGGCGCTTGCTCGGCACCTGCGGCACCGAAGGCCATCCCGACCTGAGCCTGGCCATGCTGCAAGGCGGTTGGGGCGTGGTGGCGCGCGGCAGCGTGCAGGAATCGGAACTTGCCGACCTCTATTTGGCCGCCCAGACCAACGCCCAGGTGCAAAAACTCGGCATGTGGGCGCCGGCGCCGACCGTGAGCGAAACACCCCCTGCCCCGACGGAAATCAAAGTTGCCGCCGCACCACAGGTTGAGGAAGAAAAAAAAGCTGGGGATAAAGCTGTAGAAAAGACTACCGGAGACTCGGACGCACCGCTTACGAAGGATGTCAGCCAAAGCAATGGCGCAGCGGAGAAAATCGCCGCCGCGCCGGCGCCCACTGTGACCCCTGCTGCCGCCGCTGCCCCGGAGGCAGCGCAACTGCAGGTGCCGACCATGAACCCGCCCGAAGCCGCGCTTGTTGCCGCGACCCCGGCCATCCAATCCAGCACCGTCAATATCCCCGTTTTGTGGCTCTTGTTCGCCGGCATGTTGCCGGTGGTGGTCATGATCCTTTATGGGTTGGGGCAGATTGCTCTGCGCCGCTATGAATATCGGCAGGAGCGCAAGGCGGTGGCCGCGGCGCTGCGCGGCGAGCTCATGGCGGCACGCGCCATCTGCATCTCCCGCGCCGATACGCTGGGTTATGGGCAGGAAGCCGTCAACAAACTCAACACCATCTGGCCGCGGCTGCGCAGCACGATCTTCCAAGCCTATGTCGGGCGCATCGGCCTGTTGGGGCCCGATATGGCGCGCCGCGTCTCCTCGCTTTACGGCCAGTTCAGCGATTATGCGCAGTTTTATGCCGCGCGACCGAATGCCGAGGTGGCCGGCCGCATTGACAATGCCGCGATCCAACAGACTTTGTTCACCATCATCGAGCATATCGAAGATACGCTGAACAATTTGCAGAATGTGGAAACAACCGGACGGGCGCCGCAAAAACTGCTGCCGCCGCGCCCCAGCGCCACCACGGCGCGGATGCAGCGGCTGGCGGAAACGCCGCCGCGGCGCGAGAAGCTGGAATTCGTGGAAGCCGAGTTGGTAGAAGACGAAATGGCGCGCGGCGATCTGCAGCCGCAACTCAGCACCCTGATGCCCGCGCCTGAAAAAGCGCCAGCGGCAAAAGACAAGAGCGGCGAGACGAAGCCCGACCTTAGTTTCAAACCGAACGAGGCCGCGCCCATCATTGCCACAGTCATTCAAAAGACCGCCAAGACCAGCATGACGGCCGAAACGTTGGCCAGCATCACCGCCACGCATGACGCGCTGAAGCGGGAGAATGATGTAACTATCACGACGCCCGTAGCGGAAGAGAAGGCCGAAACCGAGAACGTTATTTCCGCCAGCGGCAAGACCAGCGAGAAAGCCTCAACCAGCGCTGCGGCGGCGACCAGCGAGTCGCCCTTGTTCAGCAATCGCACCAAAGGCTCGGCACGGCGCCGCGCCCGGCTGGAAGCCAAAATGAAAGAGCTGCAAACGGCGACGGCCGAAGCGTCTGACGCCAAGCCTAAGGAAGGCGAATATTATGACTTCCGCAACCAGACGGCGCGTTCGGCGAACAAGTAATTTCGCCGCGCAAATCGCTTAAGTTTTTCACGGCATGTGTTATAGCTGTTTCTCTGTTCAAAGAGGGATTCGGTGATGGCCGTGCGTCAATTTTCCATGGGTGCTAAAACTTTGTTGCTGTGCGGCTTGTTGGCCGTGGCGTCCTGCAACGGCGACGATGCCGACGGCAAGAAACTGGAATCCGGTAAGCCGGTCGAGCAGCTTTATCAGGAGGCGACCCAGGCGCTGGAAGAGGG
This sequence comes from uncultured Rhodospirillales bacterium, assembly GCA_964494535.1. Classification (GTDB taxonomy): domain Bacteria; phylum Pseudomonadota; class Alphaproteobacteria; order UBA9219; family RFNS01; genus JAGOHT01. The sequence continues at coordinate 13,782 of CAZBSB010000004.1, read as the reverse complement.
CGATTACAAGCCGGCCGCCAAGAATTTTGAGGAGGTGGAGCGGCAGTACCCCTATTCGCAATGGGCGACGAAGGCGCAGCTGATGGCGGCCTATGCCCAATATGAGGGCGAGGATTATGATGCGGCAATCGGCACGTTGGATCGCTTCATCCAGCTGCATCCGGGCAATGACTCCATTGCCTATGCGTTCTATCTCCGCGCCATCAGCTTCTATGAGCGCATCGCGGACGTGAAGCGCGACCAGTCTATGACGCGGGAGGCCGAAAAGGCGCTGCAGGATGTGGTGGGGCGCTTCCCGGACACCGCCTATGCCCGCGATGCGAGCCTGAAACTCTCCCTGGTGCAAGACCAGCTGGCGGCGGCGGAAATGGAAGTCGGCCGTTATTACCTTAAGCGCAAAATCTATAATGCCGCCCTGCCCCGCTTCCAAAAAGTGGTGGCCGAGTTCCAGACCACCAGCCAGACGCCGGAAGCGCTGCACCGCATGGTGGAATGCTATCTGGCGCTGGGCATCCGCAAGGAAGCGCAGGCCACCGCCGCCGTGCTGGGGCATAACTTCCCCGGCAGTGATTGGTATCAATACAGCTATGATTTGTTGGGCGGCACCGGTCTGACGCCCCAGGCCGACGAGCAAAGCTGGGTCGGCAAAGTCTGGCGCAGGATTTTCTGACGCGCCATGCTGTCTCGCCTCGCCATCCAGGACATCGTGCTGATTGACCGGCTGATGCTGGATTTCGGCGCCAGCGGCGCGGGGTTGATTGTCTTTACGGGCGAAACCGGCGCCGGCAAATCCATTTTGCTCGATGCGCTGGGGCTGGCACTGGGGGCGCGCAGCGAAGCCGGCCTGGTGCGGCATGGGCGTGACGAAGCAGTGGTGACGGCGGAGTTCGTCGTGCCGCCCGGCCTGAGCGTCAACGCCCTGCTGCAGGAGAACGGCTTGACGCCGGAGAGCGGCATCATCCTGCGGCGCAATCTGCACAAAGACGGCAAGAGCCGCGCCAGCATCAATGACCAGCCCTGCAGCGTCGGCCTGTTGCGGCAATGCGGGCAGCGGCTGGTGGAAGTGCATGGCCAGTTCGAGAGTTACGGCCTGCTGGATGCAACCACACATCGCGGGTTGTTAGACGCGTTCGCCGGCTGTCAGCTGTTGGCGCGGCAGGTGCAGAGCGATTACGCCGCCTGGCAGGACGCGCAGCAGGCGGAAGCGACGGCGCGGGAAGCGCTGGCGCAAGCCAAAGCCGATGAGGCCTATCTGCGCGCGGGGCTGGATGAGTTGGAGAAGCTGGCGCCGCAAGCTGGCGAGGCCGAGCAACTGGCGCAACAGCGCGGGCTGTTGCAGCAGCGCGAAAAAATCCTGGGCGGGCTGGGGCAGGCGCAGGAATTGCTGGCCGACCATCGTGGCGCCATCAAGCTGGTCAACGAAGCCGCGCATACGGTGGCGAAAATCACGCCGATGACGCCGGCCATCGAGGCTTTGTTGACGACTCTGGACAGGATCGCGGCAGAACTGAGCGAAGCGGACAGCACGATTGACGATTTGATGCGCGACGATGCGCTCGACCCCGCGCAGCTGAACAACACGGAAGAGCGGCTCTTCGCCCTGCGCGCCGCCGCCCGTAAGCACCAGACGGTGGTTGACGCGTTGCCGGACGTGCAGACCCAGTTGGCGGAGAAGCTGGCGGCGTTGGACAAGCAGGATGACCGGCTGGGGCAACTCTCCCGCGCCACCGCCGCGCGGCGGGAAAGTTTCATCAAGGCTTGCCAACAACTGTCCGCCGCGCGCACTGCGGCGGCGGCGGCGCTGGCCAAAGCGGTGAACGCCGAGTTGCCGGCGCTCAAATTGGGGCAGGCTCAGCTGCTGGTGCAACTGACAGCGTTGCCGGAGGCGGAGTGGAGCGCGCAGGGCGCGGAGCGCGTGAGTTTTATGGGGCAGACCAATCCTGGCACGCCGGCGGGGGCGTTGCAGAAAATCGCTTCCGGCGGCGAATTGGCGCGCTTCATGTTGGCGCTCAAAGTGGCGCTGGCCGCGGCAGACCCGGTGCCGGTGCTGGTGTTCGACGAGGTTGATGCCGGTATTGGCGGCGCCACGGCCGCCGCGGTGGGCGAAAGGCTGGCGCGGTTGGCGCAGGACACGCAAGTGCTGGTGGTGACGCACAGCCCGCAAGTGGCGGCACGCGCCACGCAGCATTGGCGCGTGGCCAAAAACACTGCCGGCGGCAAAACCACCACACGCATCGAGCTGCTGGACGCGCCGAGCCGGCTGGAGGAAATCGCGCGAATGCTAGCCGGCAGCGCCGTGACGGCAGCGGCGCGGGGCGCGGCGGCGGATTTGATCGCCGAGAGCCAGGCGGGCGGCAAAGCGCCGCGCCGGAAGAAAGCCTGATGGTCAGCAAACCGATAACTACGCCGACGGCGGCCAAGGCCGAACTGGCACGGCTGGCACGGGAAATCCGGCGGCATGATGCGCTGTATCACGGAGAAGATAATCCCGAAATCAGCGATGCCGCGTATGACGCGTTGCGCGCGACCTATCGGCAATTGCGCGCACAATTTCCTGACCAAGCGCCGGCCGATGACCCGGAGCAAAAGGTCGGCCACACACCGCAGCAGGGTTTCGGCAAGCTCACGCATCAGGTGCCGATGCTGTCGCTGGACAACGCCTTTAGCGCGGAGGATGTCGCGGATTTCATCGGTCGCATCCATCGCTATCTCGGCTGGAAAGACGATACGGCGCAACCGCTGGCTTTCATGGCGGAGCCGAAGATTGATGGCCTGTCCTGCAGCCTGCGCTATAAAGCTGGCGCGCTGGCGCAGGCGGCGACGCGCGGCGACGGCGCGGTCGGTGAAGACATCACCGCCAATGTCCGCACTATCGCCGACGTGCCGACACGTCTCGCCGCCCCCTGCCCGCCCGAAATCGAAATTCGCGGCGAAGTCTATATGCGGCGCGATGATTTTCTGCGGCTCAATGCCGCGCGCGCGGCGGCAGGCGAAGAGCCGTTCGCCAATCCGCGCAACGCGGCGGCGGGCAGCCTGCGCCAGCTCGATCCCGCCATCACCGCCAGCCGCAACTTGCGCTTTTTCGCCTATGCGCTCGGCGGCAATGCCGGCATCGCCAAAACGCAACAGGAACTGCGCGCCCAGTTGCGGCAGTGGGGTTTTGCGCTAAACGAGCCGGCGATGCTGTGCGCCGATGCGGCGGCGCTGGCCGATTATTTTCACAGCATCGCCGCGCAGCGCGCCGACTTGCCGTTCGATATTGATGGCGTGGTCTATAAGGTCAACGACATCGCCTTGCAGGGGCGGCTGGGCTTTGTCAGCCGCGCGCCGCGCTGGGCGATTGCCCATAAATTCGCCGCCGAACAAGCGACCACGCGGCTGAATGCCATCACCATCCAGGTGGGGCGCACGGGTGTGCTGACGCCGGTGGCGGAGTTGGCGCCCGTGAATGTGGGCGGCGTGGTCGTCAGCCGCGCCACGCTGCACAATGCGGATGAGATCGCGCGCAAGGATATTCGTGTCGGCGACACGGTGACGGTGCAGCGCGCCGGCGATGTCATTCCGCAAATCCTGGGCAGCGACGCCAAGCGGCGTCCGGCCGCCGCCAAACCGTTCGTGTTTCCCGAACAATGCCCCGTCTGCGGTTCTCATGTGGTGCAAGAAGAAGGACTGGCGGCGCGGCGCTGCAGCGGCGGGCTTTATTGTCCGGCGCAGCGCCAGGAAAGGCTGCGGCACTTCGTCAGCCGCGACGCCTTCAACATTGAAGGGTTGGGTGAACAGCGCATTGAGGAATTTATCAGCGCCGGCTGGCTGCACAGTCCAGCCGATATTTTCCGCCTGGCACAGCACCGCGATGAACTCTTGCAGCGCGAGGGCTGGAAGGAGAAATCGGTCAGCAACTTGCTGGCCGCTATTGACGCGCGGCGTGCCGTGCCGCTGGCACGGCTGATTTACGCGCTGGGCATTCCTCAGATCGGCGAGGTTACCGCCAAACAGATTGCCGCACATTATCGCAGCTTCACGGCGTGGGACGGTGCCATGCGCCGCGTTGCTACCGCTGACGAGGCTGCGCAGGAAGAGTTGGACGCGCTGCCCAATATTGACCGCGCGGTGATTGATGCCGTGGCAGGATTTTTCGGTGAGGCGCATAACCGTCAAGTGTTAGACGATCTAGCGCGGTTGCTCACTATCGCGGATGCTGAAGCTGCGGCTGTCGGCAACCACCCGCTGGCCGGCAAGATCATCGTTTTCACCGGCACCTTGCAAAGCATGGGGCGCAGCGAGGCCAAGGCGAAGGCGGAGAGCCTGGGCGCCAAGGTGGGCAGCGATGTTTCCAAAAACACCGATTTCCTGGTGGTCGGCGCCGACGCCGGCAGCAAGGCCGCCAAAGCGCAAAAGCTGGGCATTGCCGTCTTAAGCGAGGCGGAATGGGTGGCATTGGCGACGAAAGCATAATGGCCGACTTGCTCGGAGGCGAAAAGCGGGCAATATAATCAGCGTCTTTAATGAGGAAGAGCAGCGCCGCCATGTCTTTCGCTACGCAAATTTTGACCGGCGCGCAGTTGCTGAACGCCGGCAATGTCAGCGGCGCCAAACGGCTAGCCGAAAATATCCTGGCGGCCTCGCCGCAACATGATGGCGCTTTAGGACTCATGCATGATTGTCTGCAGGCAGAGCGCGATTATTCCGCCGCCCGCAAACTGGCGGAGCAGTGGCTGGCGCATAGCCCAGACTGCCTGGAGGCGCACAAGGCGCTCATCCTTTCCTTCATGGACAGTGAAGACAAAAAAGGCGCGCACCACGCCCTGACTGTCTGTCAGCAGGCTTTTCCTCATGAAACGGCTTACCACAAGCTCATTGAAGGCGTGCTTGATTTACGTTTCGGCAACGGCAAGGCCGCCAGCCGGATATTCGCCGAGCTTGGCTGCGAATACCCTAACCTCGCCGACATGCTGTTCATTCAGGGCGCCACCGCCTTTAAACGCGACCGATTGTTCACGGCGCGTCGCCTGCTGCAGGAAGCCGTGGCACTAAACCCGCAGCTGGCGGCCGCCTGGCGGCAGTTGGCCTTCACCGCGTTTCATATCTTGCATTTTGGCCAGTGCCGCAAGGCGGCGCGCATCGCCCTCAGTCTGGATCCAACGCTTAGAGAACTGCGAATTCTCAACTGGCTTGCTTGGGTTGTCTATTTTCCGCCCTTTTACATCACCGCGATTCTCAGCTCTGCCTATTTCTGCCTCTCGGAATACCTGGGCAAGATCGCAGGGCAGATTGGCGGGATTCTGGTCGGCTATTTCCTCTTCGGCCCGCTGCTGGTCAAAGGAATACGCCTCTTCAACACGACTTTCGGCACCCACATATCCTATTATTGGATCATTGTTGCCGTCTTCGGCTGGCTGGCGGTGGAATTCGGCGCCTTCTGGCTGGTTGACCGACAAAAGAAAACGCCTAAAGCAGACATTCAACTGAAGGATTATTGATGCTGCCTGCCGATGTTAAAGCCCTGGCCGATCTCGCGCAGGCCAATCCGGACAACGACGCGATTTTGCGCGCCTTGCTCGTCTTGCTACAGAACGCGCCCGATAGCGCCGTCATCACCGAAGCGTTGCACGGCATCAGCCCGACACCGACGACTGACCCGGCGCTCCGCGAACAAGCCGCCAAGCTGTTGCACAATGCCGATGCGCCGGATGCCGCGGTGCGCTGGCAGCCGGAGCAGCCCGTGCCAGCAGCGCCAGCCAGCAATGTGGTGCTGCTGCGACAACCGACCGATAACAACGCGGCTGAGCAGGCGCGGAAAAATTTCGCCGGCGATCTCAGCTTCGCCGACATTGGCGGACTGGAGGATGTGAAGTCGCAGATACGGCGCAAAATCCTCAAGCCTTTTGAAAACCCTGGCCTGTTCCAGCGCTTCAAGCGCCGCGCCGGCGGCGGCGTTCTCATGTATGGCCCGCCCGGCTGCGGCAAGACCATGATCGCCCGCGCGCTGGCCAATGAAATGCGCTGCGCTTTCATTGAGGCGAAGGCGGCCGACATTCTGGACATGTATCGCGGCGTGGCGGAAAAGCGCATTCTTGCTTTGTTTGAGACGGCGCGGGCGCGCAAGCCCGCCGTGCTGTTTTTCGACGAGGTGGAGGCGCTGGCGCAGCGCCGCGGCAGCGAGACTTATAATTATGTCAACACCATCACCTCCGCGCTGTTGAGCGAGATGGATGGGTTTGCCGGCCATAATGAGGGCATTCTCTTCCTCGGCGCCACCAATGTGCCATGGTCGCTGGACTCCGCCTTTCGCCGCCCCGGCCGGTTTGACCGGATGATTTTCGTGCCGCCGCCCGACCGCGTGGCGCGCGCCTTCATCCTCAAGAGGTTGCTGGCGGAGCGTCCGGTGGCGGACGGGCTGGATGTTGAACAGGTTGTCGAGAAAACCTCCGGCTTCTCTGGCGCCGATCTGGAAGCCTTGGTGGAAGCCGCCGTTGATTACGCCATCGAAGATTCGCAGGGCAGCGACGCGCCGCAACATATCACGAGCCAGCATTTCGCTGCCGCTTTCAGCGAGGTACGATCATCCACCGGCGCGTGGTTGAGTGAGGCAGAGAGTTACAGCGAATATGCCGCCAAAGACGGTCTCTATGACGATTTGCGAGCTTTTTTGAAAAAATACCGCCGCTGAAAACTCAGGACGAAGCGCTGCGCGCCCGTAGCGAAGGCGTCTCTCCGGTCACCGGCAGGTTGCGAATCCGCAGCCGCAGGATGCGGTTGTGGTCAACCTCCAGCACATCGAAGATGATGCCGGATTCGGCGTGGGTGAAACTCTCGCCGACTTTCGGCATCCGGCCGGCAATAAGAAAAACGAGGCCGGCGACGGTATCAATCTCTTCCCGCTCGTCCGTGTGCAGCACGTTGCCGACACGCGCTTCAAAATCTTCGATCGCCAGGCGCGCTTCGATCAGCAGGCTGCCATCGGCGCGGGTGATGATCTGCGGCGCTTTCACTTCATCATGCTCGTCGTCAATCTCGCCGACGACAGGTTCGCCGTCGCCTTCGTTGCTGCCGGCAA
>CAZBSB010000004.1:0-6715 GCA_964494535.1 uncultured Rhodospirillales bacterium | reverse complement strand
CGACGATTTCTTCAATCAAATCCTCTATGGTGACCAGCCCATCAATGCCGCCGAATTCGTCCACCACCATGGCCATATAGTGCCGCGCCGTGCGCATCTGCTGCAACAGACGGGCAGCCGGCGTGCTGGGCGGCACGAACAACACCGGCCGCAACAAATCCTTGATGGCGCAATCTTTGTGCTGCGCCACGCAGCTCAGCACATCTTTCATGTGCACCATGCCCAGCACATCATCCAGCGTCTCGCGGTAAACCGGCACGCGGCTATGCTGGGTTTCCGCCATGATTTGCAGCAAGGCGCTCATCGGCGCGTCAATATCCACGCCGGCGATATTGGTGCGCGGTTCCATGCAGTCGGCAACCGTGCATTCGCGCAATTGCAGAATGTTGGCCAGCAATAGCCGCTCGCCTGCGGGAATGTCCTGCGCCGCGGCATCGTCTTGAATCAAAGCGGTGACGGCCTCATGCGTGCTGTCGCCATCGCGGCGCGCCAGACCCTGGCGCAGCTTGCCCCATAGCGCCCGCCAACTTGGCGGTTCGCCGGTTTCCGTATCGGCGCGCGCAGGTGTAGCAGTCGTTGTTTCTGGCGTCGCGGGCGGTTTGTTCATGCCTGGAGGGGGTTGCGGCGCGTGACCAGCGGCATGTCAGCATAAGGGTCGGGAATATTCATGCGCGCCAAGATATCACGTTCCAGTTGCTCCATCAACGCGGCGGGACGCGCCGCGTGATGATCGTGTCCTAGAATATGCAAAATTCCATGAATGACAAGATGGAGAATATGGTGTGTCTGGAGTTTACCATCGCGTCGCGCTTCAGCGACAACATATTGATACGCAAGACTGATATCGCCCAGAAACACCGGCGCCGGCTGCGACGGCAGTCGCTTAAGCTGCTTTGGCGCATATTCCGGAAACGCCAAAACATTGGTTGATTGGCTAACACCACGAAATTGTTGGTTAAGTTCTTGCTGATGCGCGTCATCCGTAAACGCCACGGTGATGCGATAATCATTCGGCGGCAGGAGGGCGATGCGCTGCAACAGATAAGGCAAGATCGGCGCCAGCCGATCAGCCACTACGCCACGCTGCCGCCAGGCGCCGGCGAGGCGAACATAATCCAATTGCAAACGAGCGCGGCGGCGTGGCGGCATGGCTTTTGATTTGGCTCAGCTATCGTTCGCCGGCACAGCGTGATCGAAACTCATGCCGGCTCCCCGCCGTTGCGCGACCAGAGTTGCCGCAACGCCCGCTTCGCCGCATAACGGTCGCGCCGCACACTGCGCTCCGTCAGCTGCTGTCCACTCGGTCGGAATGCCTCGCGCGCGTGGCGCCAGTTGTGCCGTTGCGGCTGGCAATGCAACAGCACCGGATCATGGTGCTGCAGCGGCAACAGCAATTGTCCGCGCCCGTGACGCGGCAACATGAACAAAGTTTCGTCACGATCGGCCAGTTCCGGCAGCGCCAGAATCTGTGCCTGCGGCTGGCCGTGCCGCTCGATAACCGGCGCCGTCTGCAGCTGTTTATCCACAAAAGAGCGGTAAGCCGTGGCCTGATCCGGCGTGGTCAGCATCATGTTGCGCTGATGCAGCGTACCGCCATAATCCAGCGGCACAAGATAACTCACTACCAGCGCGTGCTGCTTGACGTGCCGCACCAGATCATCTGGCGCCCGTTGATTGACGTTGGTATCAACGCGCTGGCGCACGAAATTGACGAGATTGGCCGTCGCGGCATGGCGGAAAGCGCTCTCGGCCTCCTTTATCTCTTCGACGGCATAGCGCTGCGGCACGGCAGCGATCTGGCCAGCGGCCGCAACGGTGACGTCCACAGAACGCACCGCGAGTTTCAGTCCGTTAAAACGCGAAGCCTCTGGTTGACTTTCGTGAGGTGCAAGCAGAGTCAAAGAAGTATGATTGGCATCAGCCATGCGAATCAAGCGCAATAAATTTCTATATGCCATCGCAAATTGCCCGAAAACGCCAGCCAGCACAATGCTTTCATGCTGCCGTGGGTTCTGGGCGCCTGGCCAGTTAAACCACGACGCCGCCCAAACTGACATTGCCGACTGTTTCAATCCGCACCGGCACGATTTGGTGCATTTGCGTGGCCGGCAAAAGGGCATGAACCGCCTGCATATAGGGGCTGCGACCGATCAACTGTCCCGGCCGACGTCCGGGTCGCTCAAACAACACGGGCATGACGCGCCCGATTGTGCTTTGGTTAAAGGACTTCTGTTGCTGCAGAATCAGTTCTTGCAGCTCCGCCAAGCGCGCATCCTTCTCCGCCTCCGGCACCTGGCCGGGCATGGCGGCGCCGGGCGTGCCGGGGCGGCGGCTATATTTGAACGAATAAGCCTGGGCGTAGCCAACATCCCGCACCAGTTGCAAGGTGGCGGCGTGGTCGGCCGCCGTCTCGCCGGGAAAACCGACGATGAAATCCGACGACAGCGCGAGCTGCGGACAGGCCTGGCGCAGCCGCTCAATAATACGGCGATAATCATCCGCCGTGTGGCGCCGGTTCATCGCGGCCAGAATTTTATCCGCGCCGCTCTGCACCGGCAAATGGAGGAACGGCATCAGCACCGGCAAGTCGCGATGCGCGGCGATCAGATCGTCCGTCATCTCCTGCGGGTGCGAGGTGGTATAGCGCAGCCGGCGCAGGCCGGGAAGTTCCGCCAACGCCGTGCACAGCCGCGCCAGGCTCCAGACCGTGCCAACATCGTCTGCGCCGTGATAGGCGTTGACATTTTGCCCCAGGAGCGTGAGCTCGACGGCGCCGCTGTCCACCAGCCGTCGCGCTTCATCCAGCACCGAAGCAACGGGGCGCGAATATTCCGCGCCACGCGTATAGGGCACCACGCAGAAGGTGCAGAATTTATCGCAGCCTTCCTGGATGGAAAGAAAAGCCGATGACGCGCCGGCCGCCGTTGCCGGCGGCAGAGGGTCAAACTTGCTCTCCACCGGAAAATCGGTATTCAGCTGCTGGCCGGCGCCGCGCGCGACTTTTGCGATCATCTCCGGCAACTGGTGATAGGTCTGGGGACCAAACACCATGCTGACATAGGGCGCGCGGCGCTGAATCTCCGGCCCTTCCGCCTGCGCGACGCAGCCGGCTACCGCGATCTGCATCGCCTGCCCGCGCTTGGCGCGCTCGGCCTGCGTTTCCTGCAGCCGGCCAAGCTCGGAGAACAGTTTCTCGGCGGCCTTCTCGCGGATATGGCAGGTGTTGAGAATGACGAGGTCGGCCTGCTCCGCCTCGGCGGTCGGCGCATAGCCGTGCGGCGCCAGCAAATCCACCATGCGCTGGCTGTCATAGACATTCATCTGACAGCCCCAGCTTTTGACATGGACGGTCTTGCGCGTTGCCGGCGGATGTTCCGTCATGTGCCGCGCTCCGGCGCCGCGAGAGCCGGCAGCTCCGGTCGCGCGCGCCCCGTCAGCGCCGCCACCACGCCGGCCTGCACCTGCGTATCGCAATAACGCGCTAGCGCCTTGCGATCAGGATAATCCGTGTTGGCCACCGGCGGATGAAATTCGACCATCACGCCCATTTTGCCCAGCTTGAGCATCGGCCAGCCGTGGCTAGCCAGCGTCATATCGCCATACCAGGCATAGAGCGGGCGCAAGGTGCGCCCCATCGGCAGTCCATCCAGCGTCACCGCCGTGATGGAGACGGGCTGAATCATGATCGGGCGCCCATCCGGCAGCGGCGCTTGCACGGTGGCGAACAGGCTGCTCTTGAAGGGCAGGACATGCGCGCCATCCGTGGAGGTGCCTTCAGCGAAGACGATGACGTTGCGATGTTCTGCCAGCCGCTCGCGCAACTGGTCGCGCTGCACGCCGGCCTGGGTGGCTTTGCGCCGGATGAAGATCGTGTCCTGCATCCGGCACAATTGGCCGAACACCGGCCAGGACGCGATCTCACCCTTGGCGACGAACGACCCCAGCACGATGGATCCCAGCACCGGAATATCCAGATAGGAAGAATGGTTGGCAATATAGAGGGTGGGCGTGGCGGCACAGGGTGTGCCGCGCACGGTTACGGTGATTTCCAGAATGCGGCACACCGTGTGGTGAACGAAGCGCGCGCTACGGAAGTAAAAGCGCCGGCTGCAGACTACGATGAGCGGCTGCACCAAAAACACCAGAACGAAAAACAGCGCGAGGAGCGTCAGCTTATAATAGCCGCGCAGCGTCACGCCGAAATGCGAACCGTAACTGACCGTGCTGCCCGCCATCGCCGCCATCTGCTAAAAATTCACGCCTTTGCTGCGTTTTTCATAATGCTTCATATAACGGTCGGCCATCAAATCCGTCTTGACGATGATGCAGACATCGGTGGTGTTGAACTGGTGATCAATGACCGCGCCGTCGCCGACATAGCCGCCGACGCGCAGATAGCCCTTGATCAGCGGCGGCAGATTGCTGCCGCCCAGGCGCGGGTCAACCTTCACCTGCTCCAGCCCATGTTCGGGATGCACACTTTCCGGCGGCAGCAGGCGCATATCCACATAACGCTCCGGCAGCGCGCGCGGCCGCAGACTGGGCGGCGCCAGATGGTGGTAATAGAGGTAGCTCAGGGCTTCCTTATGCGCCATCGGGTCGCACCCCGGCAGGCTGCCGCAGCCGAACATGATGGCGATATCGTGCTGGAAAACATAGGCGGCCAAACCGCTCCACATGAGTTGCATGGTGGAGCGCGCGCGATAATCCGGCGCCACGCAAGAACGGCCGAGTTCCAAAATCTCGCCCGGATAATTGAGTAGGCAGGTAATATCATATTCGTCGCTGGAATAGAATTTGCCGAATTTCTTGGCGGCGCTGCGGCGGATGAGCCGGTAGGTGCCAACGATATTGTCCTCTGGCGGCCGGGCGTTATCCAGCACCAGCAGATGGTCGCAATAGTCATCAAGCGCGTCGAAATCGCGCTGCTCGGCTGTGACCTCGGGGCTGGCCTGCGCCTGCATTTCCTGATAGAAAACGCGATAACGCAACTGCTGTGCGCGGCGCAGTTCCGCCGCATCACGCGCCAGCCGCACCTCGAGGGTGCCGAGGCGCATCTCGTTGGCGCTATCGTTTTCGTCAGCTATGGTCATTACTAGCCAGTCTGTGCCTGAACCGCGCCCCTCTTACCATCCCGCGCCAACCGGCACAAACGGAAGATTGCGCCGCCGGATATTATGGATGCCGCTCAACGCTTGAAGGTCACAGCGCTGCTTTGGCTGGCGGCAAATTCGGTGTCCACGCAGCCTTTCAGCACCAGATACATGCCAACGGCGCTGGCCTGCTGCACACAGTAATCTTGACTGGCGAAAGAGAGCTTATCCCACTGCTCCTTGATGCTGTCATAGGATTTCTGCTCCAACTGCAGGCAGGCCTGGAATTGCGCCGGCGACATGTTCCCGCCCTGGGTGGCCGCCGCTTCGCAGCGTGCCTTCACGTCATAATCGGGCAGCGCAGCCTGCGCCGGCAGTGCCAGGCAGACCGTCAGCAAAGATAAAAACAGCAAACGCATCAGGCACCTCGCAGCTAGTAAGTTCATTCTATCGCAGTGGCAGCTACCGAAGCGATGAATTTTTTAACTTTTTGGTCACCAATTCCAGTTCAGGCCACCTGAAATGTATCAAAAATACAACCACACCATGCTTTGCGTGCAACACGCTGGGTGCTGCGTTAACACTTTGAAATCGCACAATTTTACTTGATTTCCCATATTGTCCCATGCTATCCCATTTAAACCCATTTTTGACCAACTTATCCACAAGTCTGGCCATCTGCGGGCAGCGGACGAAAAATTTTATCAACAAGACAAAATATTGAAAACAAGGAGTATTGCGTGGCGTCGTTCCTTTCGAGCTTCGTCAATCGGCTGGACAAAAAAGGTCGCGTCTCCGTGCCGGCTGCCTTTCGCGCTGCTTTGGGCGTGGAAGCGAGCGGCATCATGGTATTTCGCGCGATCCAGCATGACGCGCTTGACGCCTGCTCGCCGGCGCATCTGGAAAAACTCGGCCAAAGCATCGAGACGCTTGATCTGGCACCGGAGATTTTTGAGTTGATCGAAACCACGATCTTCGGCGGCGCGCAGTTTTTGCCGTTCGACAGCGAAGGCCGCATCAGCCTGCCGGAAGATTTAGCTGCGGATGCTGGCATCGGCGAGTTGGTGCATTTTGTCGGCCGGCGCACCACCTTCCAACTGTGGGAACCCAACAAATTCGCGGCGCACGCGACCGCAATGCGCGAGGCGGCGCGCAGCCAGGATATTTCGCTCAGCAAAATCATCGCGCAGGCCACGCGGCAAGGCGGTGGCGCATGACGCTGCCCGCGCAGAATGCCGCCCATGCGCCCGTGCTGGGCGCGGAAGTCATCACCAACCTGAATGTGCGGCCGGATGGGCTGTATGTGGACGGCACCTTTGGCCGTGGCGGTTATACCGCCGCGCTGCTGGCCAAGGCGCCGCGGCATGTCTATGCGTTTGATCGCGATCCGCAGGCCATCGCCGCCGGCGCGGCGCTCGCCGCGCGCCACGCTAACCTCACGCTCATTCATGCCCGCTTCAGCGCCACCGCCCGTCGCTACCGCTACGTCATCTACAACCACAACTACCGGCCGGCCATCCTCGGCAGTGGCGTCAGTCACTACCACGAAACCATCGATGCCGATCTGATGCACCTGATCCGGGGTCAGGTTCGCCTCGGCCATGGCTTTCTTCGCGGCGGGC
>CAZBSB010000003.1:9626-29320 GCA_964494535.1 uncultured Rhodospirillales bacterium | reverse complement strand
CGCGCCCTGGCCGCCAGTTGGTGGGCGTGTATGACAAAGCCTGGCTGCAGCCCATGGCCGAAGCCTTGTGCAACCTGGGCAGCGCCTCGGCTTGGGTGGTGCATAGCCGCGATGGCATGGACGAAATCAGCACGACGGCACCCAGCGATATCGCCTGCCTGCGCGATGGCGCGATCACGGCTTTCACCCTCTCGCCTGCCGATTACGGGATAGCCCCGCCGCCGGCAGGCGCCTTGACCGGCGGGGACGCGAACCTGAATGCGCGGCTGCTGCGGGGCCTGCTGGCCGGCGCACCCGGGGCGCTGCAGGATATTGTATGCCTCAACACGGCCGCCGCGCTGGTGGTGGCCGAGCGTGCTACGGATATTGCCAATGGGCTGGAGATGGCGCGGCAATCCTTGCAGAACGGCACAGCGGCGCACGCCTTGGCACAACTGGCGACCATCACCAACGGCAAGGACAATACATGACTGATATCCTGGCCGAAATTTGTGCCAAAAAACGCGAACATATCGCGCGGCAGCGCGCTGCGGTGCCTTTGGCGGAACTTGAGGCTCGTATCGCTACGTTGTCACCGCCGCGTGGCTTCGCGCAAGCCTTGCAGGCCAAGCGTTCGGCCGGCGCTATCGGATTGATTGCCGAGATGAAGCGCGCTTCGCCTTCCGCCGGCTTGTTGCGCGCCCATTTCGACGCCGCGCAAATCGCGCAGGATTACGCCGCCGCCAGCGCCGCCTGCTTATCCGTATTGACCGACACGCCTTATTTCCAGGGCCAGGACGCGGACGTGGCGGCGGCCAGCGTCGCCGGCCTGCCTCTTCTTCGAAAAGATTTCATGCTGGATACTTATCAAGTGGCGGAAGCGCGCGCCATCGGCGCCGATTGCATCCTGCTCATCATGGCGGCGCTGGACGACGCTACTGCGCTGGCGCTGCACACCGCGTCGCGGCATTATGGACTAGATGTCTTGATCGAAGTGCATGACGCTGACGAAATGACGCGCGCACTGCGCCTGCCGGACGGCATGATTGGCATCAACAACCGCAATCTTAAAACGCTGAAGACCGACCTGGCCACCACGCGCGCGCTGGCGCCACGCGCGCCGCCGGATCGGCTATTGGTCAGCGAAAGCGGCCTGCGCGACCACGCCGATTTGCGCGACATGATGTCGCATGGTGTCAGCACGTTTTTGATCGGCGAGCATTTGCTGAAGCAGGATAATCTGGTCACGGCCACACGCGCGATGCTTGGGCTACCCGGCCATTCCGCTTGACATTTTGGTTGCGCTGCAGGAAACAGCTACCAATGTCATCCGCTGCGATCCTTTCCGCGCCTTTGCTGCGTCGTCTGCGCCAGTCCAACTGGCGCGAGATGATGCTGTGGCTGCTGGTCATGGCCATGGTTATGCGCGCGGTGCTGCCGGTCGGCTTTATGCCGGTCATAGGGCAAGACGCCAGCGGCTTCATCACTATCTGCAGCAGCGGCAGCTTTAAGCAAATTCCGGCCACGGATGCTGATGGCCAACAGCCAGCAACGCTCATGCCGAGCCATGACTGTGTGTTATGCGCCGCGCCGGTGCAAGCGGCGGGTTCGGATTTTATCTCGCAGATCCTTGCGGTGTTTTTCGCCGCCCTGGCGCTGCATTTTATTATCTGGTTCGGGCTGAAGCACCGTCACTACAACGCCTCAGCCGCACCGCGCGCGCCGCCGCATTACTCCTGAACCTCATCTTTGCCCGCCACCGACGTTTTTCCCTTTCGGAAACCACGGGACGTTGGCGTTATCATCATATTTTCAGGAGTTCTCCATGTCTATCGCACATCAAGCCAAGCAAGCCGCCCTAGCCCTCACCGCCGTCGTTACCCTCAGCACGGTCGCTGCCGAACCGGCTCATGCCTGGGGACATACGGCCAGCGACCGCGCTCGCAATGCGGCTTTGACGATCGGCGGCCTGGCCGTTGGCGTCGCGGCCATCCGCGCCATGCGGCGCCGGCAGACGCCAGCCGCGCCGAAGCAGCAGAAAACGCTGGGCTAAAACCCGGTTTTTTGCACCAAATCCCTGGCGGTACTATGACGTCGTGACGCGCCTTTTTGCTCGCGAATGTGTCGTGCCGCCAGGGTCACTCCGGCTTTGCTTAAGGCAAGGATGAGACATGCTGTCTCGTCGGCTCTACGCGGCTGGTTGTGTGCAACTGCACCATGCTTATCGCTCAACAAAATCTGCGCGGCCTGTTCCAACTGGCACGGCACTGGATGCCTTCACTCCCCAGTCCGGAGTCGGCTGACAGGGTTCTGACTTGCGGCATGTCCTATCTGCAGCATATTGGCGCCGGCGGCCGCATCAACATGTGGTATCCCCGCCAGCAAGCCGCGATGCCGCAGGCTAGCCGCCTGGAGTGGCTGGCCATCCGTCAGGTGGAAGTGTTGTATGAAGGTTGCCATATCGAGCTGTTCGATATGGAGATGGAGAATTTCAAGCGCAGCCTGAAATTCTTCAATGTGGCGCGGGCGCGCAGTATCCGGCTCGCGGTCATCATCGGCGGGCACTACAACAACCCCCGCCAGAACCAAGACCATTTGCACCGGTTTGATCATCGCTTCCGGCGCCGTCTGCAAAGTATGATCAACATGCTTTGGCTTGACGAGATGAACGCCATCACGCGCCGCACCAGCAGCCAGGCAGAATCGCGCGCGGATTGGGATATCACGACCCTGTTACCGCAGCTCGGCACGTTGTTGAACGCGCAGCAAATTTTTCACCCCGCAGCCCTGCAGCATTCGCCGCATGGCAGGCATCTGGATGAGGCGCGCAAATTCCTGGGCAGCGTGGACAACATGCCACGGCAAGCGGCGCGTGACCACAGCGTGTATGTCGGCCTGAAGATTCCGAAGCTGCAGGACGACAACGACATTGACTGGGGTCCCGCGCCGGAATTTCAGCGCCTGCCCTTCATCCAGGCGCTGCAGTCCGTCTTCCGCACCTTCGGCATGGAGATGCCCAGCACACATCACCCACGCGGTCATGGCGACCACATGCACGCCCGGAAGCGGCAGCATGTTTCGGCGCCCACTTCTGTGGAACTGCTACATGCCTGAGCCATTTTACACACGGCACGTCTTCATTTGCACCAATCGGGTGAACGATCCGCGCTGCTGCGCCGCGCGCGGCAGTGACGACCTGTTTCTCCTACTGCGACGAATGGTGAAGGAAGCTGGGCTGGATCGCGTCGCCGTGACTAAAACCGGCTGCATGGGCCGCTGCATGAGTGGTCCGGCTCTGGCGATCTACCCCGACAATGTCTGGTATGCGCCGCGATCGCCGGACGACGTGGCGAGAATCGTGCAGAGCCATTTACGCGACGGCACCATCGTGACGACGCTCCAGATGGCTGCAGAAGAGCCACCACTACCCGGCTATGCAACATCAACCATCACCAACGAAGCAACAGAACTATCGAAAGGAAATAACCATGTTTGACGATATGCGTGGCGGCCGCCCGTATCACTGGTACCCGGATGAAGGTTATTGGGGCGGCGGCGAGGATAGGCAGCCTAAACCTCCCAAGCCGCCGAAAGAAAAGCCCACCGGCTGGCGCGCAGCGGCGCACGAAGTGGCGAAATGTCTTGCCATCGCCACTGTCATTGGCCTGCCAGCCTATGGTGTCGCGGACTGGCTGTATCACCGTGAGATCGGCAAGCCGCATCATGGCGGTCAGGTGCGGATGACGGAGCAGAACCACGTAGAACTCGTCGTCAAACCGGATCGTCTGGTCGTTTACGTTACGGATCACGAAGGCCGCCCCAGCGACCTGAGCCAGACCAACATCAGCGCCGCCGTGGGCAACGGCAGCAGAGCGCAACGGCTGCAAAACGCCGGTGACAACGTTGCCGTTCTGCCAGGGCGCTTTGCCATGGACGCGCAAACCATGGTGATGGTCACCGTGGATAAAAACTGCGAGCAGCCCAACACCGCGATCTTCACGCCTCTCAGTCCGAAGCCGCCACTGCCCACAGGCCTGATCTGCACAGTGCCGAAACCCATACCGGCCACTTGCCGCCAAAGGCCAAGCCCATAGCAAGCGATTGAATATGAGAGAGCATTATGAATTCAATTTTTGAACAGCAACGCTGTGCATACCTAAGCAGAGTTCCGCAGCTCTTATCTGAAAATTACCGCCAACCTTGGTCAACATGCATGCGGTATGGGGCACAAGATGCTCATAAAATTTCAGAGCTATGTAACAGAGCAGCTTCTAACATGACATCTGCACTCAGTTCTGCAGCTGGAAAATTAGCAGAAGGAAAGTCGTTAGATAATATTTGCATGACTGAATTACTGCCATATTACAGAAAACAGTCATTTCCAGACACAGCAGCAGGAGGAACCGCCTCAGCAATTTCTGATATGATGGTGCTTATTGTATCGGCTCATCCTGACCAATTCGCACAATATGCAGGAGGTCAAATACATCAAGATGTTGTCTCACACTTAAACGGTACACTTCAGGCGGGGCTGCTGTACTTTCATAAACAATGTAAAAACATCAGACGCGAAATTGGTGCCGATCAAACAATTTTTGCGGTTTCGATCCCACCTCCTACCAAAGAAAAAGCGACACTGGGCACTATGTTCAGTGCTCTTGGCGAATGTTTATGCATCGGCCCGCCTAGGCCGTCTCCTTATATTGATGAAGCTGCCCAATCTTTTGCAGAAAGATTTAATGTAAGATTGTGGCCAACATCGGGTGCAACTGAAAAGCCTACGCAGGACTTCAAATGTGCAGCAGAAGAGCTGTCTGCTCAATTTCAAGAATGGTACTTCACCGTAGGAAAGGCAAATATCAGGCTCCATACATTTAAGGAGACCAGATCCGCAGAAGATGCCTTTGTAAAAACTAGGGACATATTACACCAGGGCGCACGAAAATGTGGGACATCGGCACACGATGCTAAATGTGTTGGTAAATGTATGAGCGAGTTCTACGACAGAACGGCAAGAGAAGATGAGAAATTTTCTCAAATTTATAGGGCGACTATCCGTGCCATGCATCGGCGACTGCTACAATAGCATACCGTAAGAAACCAGCAAATTGCTGCTAGAAATTTCCCCTAAAATAGAAAGATATGAAAGATAGCGCTATGAACTCCCAAGACACTCTGAATTATATGAAATCCCACGGTTACACACGGCGTGTCCATTTTGCGGGAATGGCACTAACCGACCCAACAGAAATTGGCGCACATGGTCCTAAAATCGAACTCGGTGCCGGAGCGATAGAATTCACGCGCGACAAGCAAGGTGATTTTGTCACGAAGAACCTGTTCACGACCGTTCTGCTCGACCGCGTTTATTTTTCGCCTGAAAAAAATCTTTTTTTCGCGATGGCTGCAACGGCAAATCCCGCCGTTCACCACTCATGCCCTTTCAGCAGCACCATGCAGACATGGGTCGGCTTATCGCCGCAAGATTTGAAACAAACTTTGGACAAGCAGGCCGGAAAAGGGCAGACCCCAGACTCCAATCAACCCATGCGTCGAGCCTTTTCACGCTTATTAAGCCATTTCACACCACCATCCTTATGAAGACTGTTTAAATAGAAAATTCTATCAAATCGATTGTATCCTCAATTTCAAGTCTGAGCCGGAATAACGATGATTTGCGCAATACTTTGAACGAGCAAAACATGATGATGGTCACCGTGGATAAAAACTGCGAGCAGCCCAACACCGCGATCTTCACGCCTCTCAGTCCGAAGCCGCCACTGCCCACAGGCCTGATCTGCACAGTGCCGAAACCCATACCGGCCACCTGCCGGCCACGACCGACCCCATAAGCACCCGCATGATGCAGTTTTGAGATCACTCGTAATTTTTCATGTGTCTAACCACAACTTCCCATGAGGTAGATTGTAATGCTCACGCACTTTTCCCATTACAAAGAATCAATAGGTATTCGGCTTTCTGTGCCTACACTCATGCGGCATGTACTCGTGCTTTGCCTGACCGTCATGACTGGACAAGCATCAGCCCATATCACCGCCAACCCGAACACCGCGCCCGCCGGCCGCTATATTGAGATCGCCTTGCGTGTCTCCCATGGCTGCGACGGCGCGGCCACCACGCGCCTGGAAGTGCAGATGCCTGCCGGCATCGTCACAGCGCGGCCGCAGGCCAAGCCGGGCTGGACGGTCAGCGTCACCAAGCGGCCGCTCGATCCGCCAGTCCAGCTGCACGGCAAAACCATTACGGCAACCGTGGACAAAATCGTCTGGGAGGGCGGCGAGTTGCCGGATGACCAGTATGACAGTTTTGGCCTCTTGCTGAAGCTGCCGGATACGCCGGGCGCAGTGCTGTGGTTTCCGGTCGTGCAGCAATGCGGCACCGTCACGCACGCCTGGACGAGCATTCCACCCGGCGTCAGCGCCTGGAGCAAAGAATCTTCGCCGGCGCCTTATGTGCAGCTCACCAAATCTACCGCCATCCCTTGATATTTTTGCCTGAAAGGCCATACCATGACCCGTTCACGTTTCACCGCCGCCAGTCTCCTCGCTTTCGCCGCGCTGACGGCTCACACCGCTCTCGCCAGCGAAGATATTGCTGATGTCCCCAGCATCACCATCAACAAAACCGCGCCGCGACCGGAAGCCTTGACGGCGCCGACCACGCGCCAGGTTTATGAGGAAATTCAAGCCACACCTGGTGCCGTCAGTCTGGTGGACAGTGCCGCATACCAGGATCGCTATACGCAGACTTTGCGCGACATGCTGGAAGAAACGCCCGGCGTGCATGCACAGCCGCGCTATGGCCAGGAGCAGCGGTTGAGCATCCGTGGTTCCGGACTAGCGCGCGGCTTCCACACCCGCGGCATTGAAACGCTGCAGGACGGCATTCCGCTCAACGCCGCCGATGGTTCCGGCGACTTTTACCAAATTGATCCGCTCGCGCTGCGCCACATCGCGGTTTATAAAGGCGGCAACGCGCTGTCTTTCGGCAGTTCCACACTGGGCGGTGCCATCAATTTCGTGACGCCGACGGCTTATGACATGTTGGCGCCCAACACGCTGCGGTTGGAAGGCGGCAGTTTCGCCACCGTGCGCGGCAGTGCCCAGACCGGCCGCGTCATCGGCGGTTTTGACTATGCCGTGACCGGCACCGTCGTGCATAGCGATGGCTTTCGCCGTCATGCCGACACGCAAAGCGAGGCACTCAACGCGAATTTCGGCTATAAAATCACGCCACAGCTTGAAACGCGCTTTTATTTTGGCGCTTATATTGTTGACCAAGATTTGCCTGGTACGCTCAGCCTCGCAGACGCCCTGCACAATCCGCGCGACGCCAGCGCCGGCGCAATCACCGGCGATCAGGCACGCAACACGCGCACCTTCCGCATCGCCAACAAAACCAGCTGGCAAAGCGGCATCGGCACGCTGGAGTTGGCCAGCTGGGGAATACGCAAAGAGCTGTTCCACCCCATTTTTCAGGTAATTGACAATAACGACTGGACTTATGGCGTGGCGCCGAAGCTGACCCGCCGGTTTGACCTGAACGGACTGCGCAATGACATTGTGATCGGCGCCCGCTATGTGGGCGGCAGCACGGCGGCGCGGCGTTTTGTCAACGTCAATGGTTCGCGCGGCAGCCAAACGCTGGATGCCGTGCAGGACGCGCATAATTTCGAGCTGTATGCGGAAAATAAATTATGGTTCCAGCCCGATCTCGCGGTGCTGACCGGCGCCAAGCTGTTCCATGCCCTGCGCGATTATCAAGATAAAGGCGGGCTGGCCGGCAACCCGACGCCCAAGGCGGACAGCAAACGCTACAACGGCTTTAGCCCCAAGCTCGGCCTGCTCTGGCAACCGCTGGACGATGTGCAAGCCTTCGTGAATATCACGCGTAGCCAGGATGTGCCGGACTTCAGCGATCTTGCCCAGACGATCGGCAGCACCGCCAGCTTCGTGCCGCTAAAACTACAGCAGGCTTGGACGCTGGAAGCCGGCAGCCGCGGCCAATATGGCCGCACGGCGTGGGATATCGCCGCTTACCGCAGCTGGGTCAGGGATGAGCTGATGCAGTTCACGACATCCAGCAGCATTCCCGCCGCGACCTTCAACGCGCCGCGCTCCGTGCATCAGGGGATTGAGCTGGCCGTGCGGCACAGACTGCTCGACGATGTTTTCAATGTCGGGATCCACGACAGCCTGACGCTGCAGCAGATCTGGACTTACAGCGATTTCCGCTTCGATAACGACCTCGTCTATGGCGACAACCGGTTGCCGGGCGTGCCGGAGCATCAGCTGCGCACCAGCGTCACCTATCGTCATGCCAGCGGCTTCAGCATCACGCCGGTGGCGCATTGGGTGCCGCGCGGCGCGTTCGCGGACTATGCCAATACGCTCCGCGTTCCCGGCTACGTGACGTTCGGCCTGCAGACGGATTACGAAGTGCAACCCGGATTGCACCTGTTCCTCGATGCACGCAATCTGGCCGACCGCCGCTATGTCAGCGACACCAGCACGATCAAGGACGCGCGGACGACAGCCACCAACATTTTCTATCCGGGAGATGGCCGCAGCTTCTATGCCGGCGTGCGTTACCAGTTTTAGGGAGGCAAAGCGGAACATGCGCCTGCTTCGTGGGTTGTTTTGCGAAGAGAATCGCTGGATTTCAGCACCACTTTATGGTAGCTTGATACCGTAAAGTGATATTATCTGGAGTCCATGCCCACACGCCGCGCATGTTCCGCTAAAAACTTCAGGAAATACCGGGCGCCGGTGCTTTCGGTCTTGCTGCACACGCTGGCTCTGGCCGTAATCCTCATCAACCTCAATGCGCCGGAAGGCCGGCAACAGAGCAGCAGCCATTCTGCGGCCATCACCGTAATCGCCGCGGCGGACATGCCGGCTTTGCCGCCCTGGCCGACGATTGATCTAGGGTATAATCAAACGCCGCTCGGGGCGAACAGCGTATTTGCCGAATTGCGCGGCGATGCGCCGCTGCTGCAAACCAATAACGCTATCGCGTTGCCTGACGCTGCCGTTCAACCTCCGGCCGCCGCGCCGCAACCTGCTGACGCCTTGCCGCAACCGGTGCCAGCACAAATAGCTTATGGCCATTTTGATCCGGCCATCTTTGCTGCGCCGGAACAACCGCAGCGCGGCCAAGGAAACGCGGTGGGAGCACAAAACGCTTCCAGCCTGTCTGCTGCTCAGTCCGATGCTTCGGCGGGCAAGCCCGGTGATGGCAGCGGGCTTGGAGAATTTCTGAAAGGCCAGTTTCGGGTGCGAATCGTTACCACAAGGAACAATGCTTATATCGTCGTAGAAATCATTGGCGGCAACGGAGTTATGCGGAACCTGCTGGATAAAACAGCGCAGCACTATCAAACCTATGCGCAGTATGATGAAACTTCCGGTGGTCAGAATGGCCGCTTCATGGCGCCGGTGCTGGCTGGATTGCCCTAGGCTTTCAGATATCCGTCTCGTCTTTTTCTTCCAGCCTTTGCAGGCGGCGGTGCAGTTGTTCCAACCGCTCCCGCTGCTGCAGAACTATGGCGGTGATGAGCATGGCGAAGCCGATGGTCAGGCCGGTGGCATAGGTGATGGGAAAAGTCGTTGCTGCCGTCAATTCCGGCATCACGATGGCCAACAGCATGATATTCGCCGCCACCACGATGCCGCCGGCAACGCCAAGCGCGGTATGGGCGCGCCAACGCATCAGCTGACCAGAACAATAGAAGTTGAATGCAGGCGGTCTTCCACCATCAATGCTCCAAGGCTTTGACAATCTCCTCACACACCTTTTTCGCGTCGCCGAACAGCATCATGGTGTTGTCGCGGAAGAACAATTCGTTATCCACACCGGCATAACCGGAAGCCATGGAGCGTTTGATGAACAGCACGGTCTTGGCCTTCTCCACGTCCAGAATCGGCATCCCGTAAATGGGGGATTTTGGGTCGGTTTTCGCCGCTGGGTTGGTCACGTCATTAGCGCCGATGACGAAGGCCACGTCTGTCATGCCAAAATCGCGGTTGATTTCTTCAAGCTCCAGCACCTCGTCATACGGCACATTGGCTTCCGCCAGCAGGACGTTCATGTGTCCTGGCATCCGCCCCGCCACCGGGTGAATAGCGTAACGCACCTGCACGCCTTCTTTTTTCAGCGTATCCGCCATCTCGCGCAGCGCATGTTGCGCCTGCGCCACCGCCATGCCATAGCCAGGCACGACAACGACGCTGGCCGCGTTTTTGAGAATGAAAGCCGCGTCTTCCGCCGAACCGCTCTTCACGGCGCGGTCACCTGCAGCACTCGCCGCTCCTGCCGCTGCCGTATCACCACCGAAGCCGCCGAGAATAACGTTGAAGATCGAGCGGTTCATGCCCTTGCACATGATATAGCTGAGAATGGCGCCTGAAGCGCCAACCAGCGCGCCGGTGACGATCAGCAGATTATTCTGCAAGGTGAAACCAATGCCGGCCGCTGCCCAACCGGAATAGGAATTGAGCATCGAAACCACGACCGGCATATCGGCGCCGCCAATGGGCAGGATGAGCAGGAAGCCCAGCGCCAAAGTGACCAGAATAATCAGCGCCAGCGCCGTACCGGACTGCCCCAGGCAGAACCAGCCGATCAGCAGGACGGTGAAAATGCCCAGGCCGAGATTCAGTTGATGCTGCAGCGGAAATTGCAGCGGCTTGCCGGAGACCAGCCCCTGCAGCTTGGCGAAAGCCACCAGCGAACCCGTGAAGGTGATGGCGCCGATGGCGACGCCCAGCCCCATCTCAATCAAGCTGACACCATTGCTGGCGATGCCGTAATCCTGCGGCGAGAGATAGGCCGCCGCCGCCACCAGCACCGCCGCCAACCCCACCAACGAATGGAACGCCGCCACCAGCTGCGGCAGCGCCGTCATTTTGATGTTGCGCGCCACATAGGCTCCCGCACCACCGCCCAACGCCACGGCGAGAATGACCGGAAACCAGGCCGGCAGAGCGACATAATGCAATAATGTCGTCAACATGGCCAGCGCCATGCCGCCGATGCCATACATATTGCCCTGCCGCGCCGTTTCCGGCGACGACAAGCCGCGCAGCGCCATGATGAAGCAGACGGCTGAAACCAAATAGGAGAATACGACCCAACCCGCCATAGCAGCCTCTACTTCTTTTTCTTATACATTTGCAGCATCCGCTGCGTGACGATAAAACCGCCGAAGATATTGACGGAAGCGAGCGCGATGGCCAGCAGGCCAAGCCAGGTGGAGGCCGACATCGTCTCCGCCCCCGCCGCGATCAGCGCGCCGACGATGATGACGGACGACACGGCATTCGTCACCGCCATCAGCGGCGAATGCAGCGCTGGTGTGACGCGCCACACGACATAATAGCCCACGAAACAGGCCAGCACGAACACCGTTAGGCCGGTCAGGAAAAAATCCGCGTGACCGCCGCCGCCCTGCATTTGCTCCTGCGCGCGCAGAGCCAATTCTTGCGACAATTGCGCCAGCTTGCCTTGCTCGGCGGCCAGCGCTTGCATCTGGCCAAGGAAATTCTCGCTGCTCATAACACCATCGCCCTCCGGCTATTCTTCATCGGTTTTAGTTTTGGATTTCTCTTTATCGGACTTTTTATCCTTCTTTTCATCCCTAGCCGGGGCCGCGGCGTCCGGCGTGTCAGTGCGCGTATTCAAGAGCAGTTCGGCAGACGGCATGATAATGATTTTGTCCGCCTGTTTCTTATCCGCATCGGGCTTTTCCGGCTTGGCTGGCGCTGGCGCATTTTCGCCTTGCGCTTCCGGCGCTTCAGTTTGCGGCGGAGCCATGAGTTGCGGCAGCGACAGCGCCGACGTGACAGGCGTGGTCGCTTGTGGCGCAGGCGTAGGCATGATTGGTGGAGCCTTAGGCGCAGGCGCCGCCACCGTGGCGTGGCGCAAGGCTGCGTGCGCCACGGCCTCTGACTCCAAGCGGCTCAGCCGCGTTTCGAGATATTCCAGCTTAAGCTGCGTAACGGCAATTTTCTCCTGCGTATCGGCGAAGAATTTGGCCACAAAATGAAAGACAATCGCGCAGCAAAAAATGGCCACGGCCAGACCCAGCACCCATTGCCTGAGAGAACTGGCTTCCGACACGTCCGGGGTTTGCGACATGCTCAACGCTCCTAGGAAGCAAATTGCGGATGCACGATTTGACCCGCATGAGTTAGCAGCATGGCCTTCACGATCTCGTCTTCAGGATTCAGCTTGAAGGCCTTGCTGTCCTTGTCGTGGCAAGCCGTGATGAAATTCAGTATATTGCGGGCATAGAGTGCCGAGGCATCCACCGCCAGCCGGCTCGGCACGTTATAGTGGCCGACGATCTTGACGCCGTCCACATCCACCACCTCGCCCGGACGGCTCAGCGCGCAATTGCCGCCCTGCTCTACCGCCAGGTCAACAACCACCGAACCCGGCTTCATGCTTCGCACCATGTCCTCAGAAATCAGGCGCGGCGCGGCGCGGCCAGGAATCAACGCTGTGCAAATCGCGATATCCTGCTTCTTCAGCGTTTCGGCAATCAGCGCGGCCTGTTTTTGCTTGAAATCGTCGCTCATCTCCTTGGCGTAGCCGCCGGCGGTTTCGGCACTTTTCAATTCGTCGCTTTCCGCGACCACAAAAGTCGCGCCCAGGCTCTCCACCTGCTCCTTGGCGGCCAGGCGAACATCTGTGGCCGAAACCACGGCGCCCAATCGCCGCGCCGTGGCGATGGCCTGCAGCCCGGCCACGCCGGCGCCCATCACCAACACGCGGGTGGGCGGAATGGTGCCGGCCGCCGTCATCATCATCGGAAAGGCGCGGCCATATTCCGTCGTAGCGTCCAGCACCGCCTTATAGCCGGCTAGATTGGCTTGCGAGGACAGCACATCCATGCTCTGCGCGCGCGTGATACGCGGCACGAGTTCCATGGCCAGGCTGGTGATATTGCGTCCGGCATAGCCGGCGATCGCTTCTTTGGCGCCATGCGGATTGAGAATGGCGATCAGCACTGCGCCGGATTTCAGCACTTCCAACTCGCTCTCGCCTTCGCCAGACGCCAGCGGGCGCTGCACCTTGATGACGATATCGGCGTCCGCCGCCGTTTCGGCCAGGCTGCCAATTTTAGCACCGGCGGCTGCATAAGCCGCATCCGTGCAGGCAGCCGCCAGGCCGGCGCCCGCTTCCACCGCCAATTCATAGCCCAGAGCGCAAAGTTTCTTGACCGTCTCCGGCGTGGCGGCCACGCGGCGTTCATGCGGGCGGCGTTCTTTCAGAACGGCAATTTTCATGGCAAAAACCTTGAGCGACGGCGAAAGAGCGATATAGGATGCGCATCCTGCCCCAGTTTTCGCGGCTTGTGAAGGCGCTATCACTCGCCTAGGTAACCGGCGGCAGCCCCACACTCTTCAGCGTCTTGGCCTGGCGCTTGGCCAGCGCCGCCACGTCAAACCCGTCAATCAGCCCCTGAAACTGGCGATACCAGTTGACGTTCGCGCCCAGGCGCAAAAAGACCGAACCCAAGCCCACCGCGGCGCGATCCATGAACACGAATTCGCGCGGCACCTTCACGCCGCCCAGCTTGCGCAATTCTTCATGCACCTTATGCGCCGTGTCGCGGCCAAACATGCCGGTATTGGTCTCCTCGATCGGCCGCGTGCGGTCATCCAGCAAAGGCGCATAGATGAAACGCGCCCAGATGTTCAACACCGCGACCAGCTCTTTGGTCAGGTTGGTGAAGCCCCAGGATTCATAAGCCGCGACGGCCATGGCTTCATCATTGCGCAGCAGCGCGTTGTAGAGATTGATGACGCCGCCCACCAGCGCCGGCCGGAAGATGCGGATGCAGCCATAGTCCAGCAGATTGATGCCGTTGTCCGGCCGGATGGTATAATTGCCCATATGCGGGTCGCCATGGATCACGCCGTGATTGTAAAACGGCACATACCAGGCATGGAACATGTTAAGCGCGATCATGTTGCGGTCGCGTTGGCCGCGCTTGGCGGCATCCAGAATGCGCGCCCCGTCCAGCCAGCCCATGCTCAGCAGCCGGCGGGTGGATAGCGCGTCCAACACGGCCGGCACGGTGACGCCGCCCTGCCCTTCCAGCATCGCTTGATAGAGCTTGATATGTTTGGCTTCGCGCCCGTAATCCAGCTCTTCATAGAGACGGTCGGCGATTTCCTTCTGCACGTCGCCGGTGTTGACGGCGCGGTCATAACGCTCGAACAGCGCCAGCAGGATTTTCAGCTGCCGCAGATCGGCGGCCACCGCGGATTCCATGTCAGGATATTGCAGCTTGCAGACGATTTTCTGTCCGTCCAGCGTCTCGGCGCGATGCACCTGGCCTAATGAGGCGGCGGCATAGGCCTCCTGCGTGAAGGATTTGAAGCGCTTTTCCCACTCTGCACCCAGCTCGCCCGCCATGCGGCGCTTGACGAACGGCCAGCCCATGGCCGGCGCGTCGGCCTGTAGCTGCGCCAGTTCCTGGGCATATTCTTCCGGCACCATGTCAGGAATGGTCGCCAGAATTTGCGCGACCTTCATCAAAGGCCCTTTCAGCCCGCCCAGCGCCGCGCGCAACTCGCCGGCCAGCGCCTGGCGCTCCGGCTTCATGCCCAGATATTTCTTGCCCGCCAGCTTGACGCCGACGCCGGCCATGCTCCTGGTCACGTTGGCATAGCGCCGCACCCGCTTGCCCAGCGTGTTCTGCTCCTTGGTCATAAGTGCAAATTAGCGGCTTTCGCCTGCGCTGGCTAGCGGTGGCGCGAAAGGTGGAGAGTGATGTTACTGTTAGCTTTTACTGGTCGGAGGCTTCTTCACCCCCCTACCCCTCCCCCTAACCCCTCCCGTAAGGGGAGGGGGAACAATTCAGCGCGCGGAATAATTTATCGAGGTGCGCCACTTATGAGGCAGGGTTTAGTAAGGGAATTATGCCGGCGCAATGGCCGCACCGCCCAGAACACCACCCTCCAGCGCCGGCGGACGTTGGGGAGTCTGCGGGGCTTCCGGCAGGTGATAGGAACGCAGGATACGCGCCAGCTTGCCGCACAGATGGGTCTGCACCACCTTGGTGTTGACCGTGATCGGCAGATTGAAGGGCAGCCGTAGCAAAGGCTTGTCGGTCAGCAACATGCCTTCAAACCCGTTGGGTAACTTGCCCAGCCGGCTTTCAAATGCGTTGCGCAAGACATCCGTCGGCACGCGGTATTGGTGGAATTCATAGCCGTTGGCGTCGCCGCCATAGGTTACTTCGGTGGGAATGTAGAATTTGACGTTGCTGTAAGGCGTGGTGATGGTCATGACATTCCCATAAATAAAATCGCCAAATAAACTTCAGGCCGCCGCCACCAAGGGCGGCATGACCGGCGTGAGCAAATTCATCGCGCGCAGATTTTCAAACATGCCGGCGAAGCGCTGGTGGCAGGCCACGCTGGCGTGCGGCGGCGCCATGGGCGGCAAATCGGCCGGCCGCAAACCTTCCATATCCGTCAGCACCATTTTGCGGAGATAGCCGGCCGGCGGCATGGCGCTGCCGATGTGATATTGCCAGGCGCGATGCAAGGCCGGCAGCGGCACTTCATAATTCTGCCAGCTATACAGCCCCATCAATTCATGCGGCATGAACACGTTAATAACGACGTAACCATCTTTATGGGGCATCATATCCTCCGGTGCGCCGGCCTATCGTCAAACTCTATGACGGTGTGCTGAACCGGGTTTTAATCTTGTCAGCAATTTGAGATGAATGCTGCGCGGTTTGGTTAAGCCGGCGTTGCGCCTGGGCTGACCACGCGCCGCTGACTGGCGAAATGCTTTTGATAAAAGCCGCGCAACTGCGTCGATTCTTTGGCGTCCAAGGGTTGACCCATGGAATGCTGGTCAGGCGCATAGCGCCGCACTTCAAAGGTCAGCTTGCCGTGCCTGGTGGGATTTTCTTTGACGAAATCCGCGTTGCCTTCATTCATGCGGCCGCAGGCGACCGCAGCTTTTTCCAAGTCAGGATACAATTCCGGCTTGCCATTCACGCGGTTGACCACATACCCCATCGCGTCATTATGAAAAATGACAATATACTGCTGCCCCATGCCCGATCACTCCAATGTCTTCAATGAATAAACACAGCGTAATACTGAGCCATTGCCCGAAAGTAAAATACGGCACTATTCAAGCAGTTTTCTTGGTTAATGCTTTGGCAGCATCCGCGGTGCGCCACAGATACCAACTGGCTACCGTGCAATAGGGGCGCCAGCGCGCGCCATAGGCGCGCACATCTTTCGGTGTGGGCATGGCCGGAAGTTTTCGCGCCACCGCCAGCCCGTGCCGGATGCCGAAATCATCCGCCGGCAGCACATCCGGCCGGCCAAGCTGGAAGATCAGCAGCATCTGCACCGTCCAGCGCCCGACGCCGCGGATCGGCGTGAGGCGCGCCACAATCTCCTCATCGGACAGCGCTACGATGGCGCGGCGCGTTGGCACCTGGCCGGAAAGGGTGTGGCGGGCAATATCGCGCAGCGCGGCGATTTTGCCGCCCGAGAAGCCGCAAGCGCGCAGGGCAGCGTCCTCCATCGCCAGCAAATCCTGCGGCTGCGGAAAAGCACGGTTCGTTTGCGCGATAAACCGCCCAAGAATTGTTTCCGCCGCCTTGCCGTGCAGTTGCTGGTGTGCAACCGCGCGCACCAGGCTTTCAAAAGGCTGGCGCTTGGTTTCCGGCGCCAGCGTGCAAGCGCCATGCTGACGGATGAGACGGCGCATCAGCGGATCGGTCTTAGCCAAATGCGCCTGCGCCTCCGCATAATCCGGCATGTGCTCTGGTTTCTTCATGCTACCGTTATAGCAAACCAGACTGGCGCCGTCCAAATTTTGCCCTAATGTTTAATTAGCGTCAGGCTATGCTTGTCCGCATTCACCCGCGTCTGCTCATGGCCGTGGCCGGCTTGCTGTTTGTTGCGGCGCCTGTCTTTGCCGCCGATGAACGGCCGATCCGCGTTGGCGTCCTGTCAACGCTTGACAGCCCGTGGGGCGATGCGCTTGGCCCGGGCAGCGTGCTAGCGGCGCAAATGGCGGCCGACGAATTCGGCAACAGCATCCACGGCAAGCCGGTGCAAATCATCTTCGCCGACCATCAGAACCGCGCCAAGCTGGGCGCCACCCAGGCGCGGCGTTGGCTGACCACCGGCGCGGTGGATGTCATTCTGGACGTGCCGAACGGCGCCGTGGCCGAAGCTGTGCGGCCAATCGTCAAGGAAACGCAGGGACTGATGATCGCCTCCGGCAGCGGTTTCAACCCGCCCGACTTATGCCAGAGCGGCATCCTCAGCTGGACTTACGATTTGCAGGCCATGAGCCGCTTTGGCCTGAGCGCGCTTAAGGATAGCGGCTTTGATGCCATCGTGTTGCTCAATATTGAACGCCGGCACGGCGCCGGCCAGGCTTTCCGCGACATCGCGCAAAGCGTTGGCTTCAAAAACCTGCGCGAGATCGCGTGGCAAGCCAAACCGCTGGAGCGCGCCGCGGACACGCCGCCCATCGCTCTGCCGCAAGACCTGGCGCGCAGCAAGGACGCCCTGATCAGCCTGGGCGCGAACCCTATGACTCTGCGGCGGCTGGCGCCAAAACTGACGGCCGCGCTGCAGGGGAAAAAGCTGCCCTATCTGTTTTGCCAAGCCTGCGCCTCGCTGGCCGGTAACTCGACCGACCTCGACAATGTGGCGCAGAAAATCTATTATGTCGCGCCCTATGACGTGAATGGCAAGGGGTTCAAGCGCTTTCGGGCGGAATTCGCCGGCCGCAACAGCG
The DNA here is from genome assembly GCA_964494535.1 of uncultured Rhodospirillales bacterium. Taxonomy (GTDB): domain Bacteria; phylum Pseudomonadota; class Alphaproteobacteria; order UBA9219; family RFNS01; genus JAGOHT01. Next base: position 11,521 of record CAZBSB010000003.1, on the reverse strand, counting down.
CCGCCGCCGCGCCAACCATGACGCAGGTCGGCACCTATACGGCCACCAAGGCCTATCTCAACGCCGTGGCCGCCGCCGGCAGCGCGCGTCCTGCCAGCGCCGTCGCGGCGCAATTGCACGGGATGCAATTGAAAGACAGTATCTTTGGCATCAGCACCCTTACCAAGGCAGGAATCCGGCGCGGCACCTATCACCTTTTTATGTATGACACCACCACCAAACAGCACAGCCGCGTGGCCAAGCATGACATGGTGGCAGAAGCGGCCAAGGAAAGTTGCCAGGCGGACAGCACCATCAAAGACGATACGGTGCCCGCCATGGCCAAGCAGGAAAAATAGCCCACAAATTTCGGTTATCTTGCGCCGCAATCTGCGTTATCAATGGCCGATCATTCGGAGGCCATGATGACCCAGCACCAACCGGCGGATTACGCCGCCCGCACCGCCCGCATCCTATTCGAAATCAAGGCGGTGATGTTCAATGCCGAGAAGCCGTTTATCTTCACCTCCGGTGCAGCCAGCCCGGTCTATATTGACTGCCGCAAGCTGATTTCCTTTCCCCGTGCGCGCCGCGCCGTCATTGGCATGATGACACAGCAGGTCTATGACCAGGCAGGACACGAATGTTTTGACGCGGTGGCAGGCGGCGAAACCGCCGGCATCTCCTATGCTGCCTGGCTGTCGGACAGCATGGATTTGCCGATGCTGTATGTGCGCAAGCAGCCCAAAGGTTTCGGCCGCATGGCGCAGATTGAAGGTGACTTGCAGGAAGGCCAGCGCGTGTTGCTGGTGGAAGATTTGGCCAGCCAAGGCACCAGCAAGGTCAAGTTCGTGGAAGCACTGCGTCAGGCCGGCGGCATCGTGGAGCATGTGGCCGTGGTGTTCCATTACGGTATTTTTGCCCAAAGCGATACGACCATGGAACAGCTGAACGTCAAGCTGCACGCGCTCTGCACCTGGTGGGACGCGCTGGCGGTGGCTAAGGCGCAGAATTATTTCGACACCAAGACGCTCAGCGAAGTGGAAAAATTCCTGCACGCGCCGGATGCGTGGTCAACGGCGCATGGCGGCAAGGCGGCGTAGCGAAAAACACTGCGGGCGGCCCCGTGGCCGCCCGCAGGCTCCCCCCGGAGCTATTTCGGCATCAGCACCGTGTCAATGACATGGATGACGCCGTTGGACTGCATGACATTCGCAATGGTGATTTGCGCCTTGCCGCCCTGCGCGTCCCACACCCACCAGTTGCCGGCTTCGTCCTTGGTCAGCGCGATGTCTTCGCCTTGGACGGTCTTGAACGTCGCCTTGCCGTCATGCTTCATGGCGGTCGCGGCGATATCCGCCGCCGCATATTTGCCGGCCACGACATGATAGGTCAGGATGCCGGTCAGCTTGGCTTTGTTCTCCGGCTTCAGCAGCGTGTCCACCGTGCCAGCGGGCAGCTTCTCGAACCCTGCATTGGTGGGCGCGAACACCGTGAACGGCCCCTTGCCCTTCAAAGTTTCCACCAGTTCCGCTGCCTTCAGCGCCGCAACCAGCGTGGTGTGATCCGCCGAGTTGACGGCATTGTCCACGATGGTCTTGGACGGATACATGGCGGCGCCGCCGACCATCACGGTCTCTTCAGCCATCATCTTGTTGGCGTGATTGCCGGCATGAGCAGGCAGCACAAAGCCGGTCACGGCCAGCAAAGCGGCACCGAGCAGCAGGGATTGACGCATCTTCTTCATTTTTATCTCTCCGTTTGGTTCAAAGCCCGTGGTGGGCGATTGCAGACTTCAAGCCGAAGTCATGAGGAGATACGGGCGACACCGCGTCTGGTTTCAGCCCATGGCTAAAAAGCGGTGAATTTTTTTCGGCTGGGCAAAACTGGTTAATCCTGCTCTAATTTCGCCGTGA
>CAZBSB010000003.1:0-9616 GCA_964494535.1 uncultured Rhodospirillales bacterium | reverse complement strand
GACTGACTCCCCACGCCTCACCCCCCAGGAACTGACTGAACTGCTGGCTCAGGTGGCCCGGCAGGATAAAGACGCCTTCAAGCGGCTTTATGACGCCACAAGCATGAAACTTCTGGGCATCGTGCTGCGTATCTTGAAGAGACGCGATGTCGCCGAGGATGTCTTGCAGGACGTTTACATCAAAATCTGGGAGCGGGCGGCCGACTATCAGCCCGGACGCGGCGCCGCCATAACCTGGCTGGCCGCCATCGCCCGCAACCGCGCGCTGGACGAAGTCCGGCGCGGTGGCCGCACGGTTTCGGCCGGGGATACCCCGGAAATCGAGGAAATCGCCGATAGCGCGCCGCCGCCGCTGGCCGCGCGCGAGGAGCAGGAAGAGTATCAGCGTCTGATGCGCTGCCTTGACCGGCTGGAGCCACCGCGCAAGCAAATGATTCTGCAGGCCTATGTGAATGGCGCGAGCCGCGAGGCGCTGGCCGCCCGTTTCGGCCATCCGGTCGCCACGGTGAAAACCTGGCTGCGCCGCGGGCTTGAGGCCGTGAAAGGCTGTCTGGCCACATGAGCGCGGATGAGGAACTTGCTGGAGACGCCGTCGAATATGTCATCGGCACGCTGGATGAGGTCGAACGGCAGAGCGTCGCTGCCCGGCGCGGCCGCGATGCTGAGTTGGATGCCGCCATCCATGATTGGGAAACACACCTGGCGCCGCTCAACGCGCTGGCGCCGGATATTACACCCAGCCCCGGCTTGTGGGACAAAATCAAGCATCGGTTGGCGGCAGGCGGTGGCGCGGCGCTGGCGGAGCTTGAGAAGTTGCGCAGCCAACTCCAGCTGTGGCAGCGCGTGGCTGCCGCCGCGTTGCTCCTGGGCGCCATCGGTTGGGGCAATTTTTATCTGGAACGCGAAGAGAGCCTGAACCAACCCAAGCCTATCGCGCCGACTTTGGTCGCCAGCCTGCAGCAGCAAGCGGCGCCGCCGGCCTTCATCATCGGCCTGGATGAGAAAGCGCAGCAGCTGAAAATCGTGGCGCTGGGCAATGCCGCGCCGACCGACAAAGATTATGAACTCTGGATCATCGCTGACGGGCTGGACGCGCCGCGTTCCCTGGGCGTCGTGCGGCCGGAGACCGTGAGCCTGAAGGCGGATTTGCGCGGCTTGGCACCGGATATCGTGCGTAAAGCCACGCTGGCCATCAGCCTTGAGCCAACAGGCGGCTCACCCACCGGCAAGCCCACCGGCCCTGTGCTGTTTACCGGCACCTTCGTGGCCGCGAAATTATAGCCCGACATTTTGCTTTATTGGTCGCCAGTGATGCGTTACACCGTGGCTCGCTGCGGGCGTGGCGAAACTGGTAGACGCGCAGGATTTAGGTTCCTGTGGGGAGACTCGTGGGGGTTCAAGTCCCTCCGCCCGCACCATGTGTTCATGGCTTACGCTGCATATGAAGGTAGTTTCCGAAATCATGCCTCAATCTGACTTGCATGAATGTGTTGTCTATCATCCGCCTAAATCCGTAGCCTTTGGACACCAGTCTAGACCACGAAACCCACGAGAGGCATGGCCTAAAGTTTTGGCTTTTCTGAATGATTTTACCCAATTCGAACTTAGTCCAAACATACGGTTGAATTATTATGGAAAGAATGCTGCAGATAGCGATGAATTTACCCAACGCGTTTCCCTAGCTAGACAATTGTTTGGACATGAAAAACACCCGACAGAACCAAATCAACAGCTAACATTTACTTGGGAGTTACAGCCTGAACAGTTAGACCATGCGAGAGAATTCGCGTTTGATGACGATAAACTTCCTAAACAAGCCCTCGGCTCAACAGACCTGCATATTTGTTATTATTTTCTGTGGCGTGATTACTCATGTGTTCACACTACCATTCAGCACCAGCGGGCAAGGGACTATTCATGGGCTAACGGATGGTCGAGCATAGGCATATCCTTTGGTGGCAACAGACTATTTCTGCAACCGTTTTTCGTCTTTCCTTACCACTTTTTATCACCAATGTTTCTATCCCATCTTATGAAAATAGAGGCCTCTTTACCATTCCGTATTCGGGAACAGTATTTCAAACGCTGTTTGCGCACTAAAAAAGGGAATTTTGGACGCTTTCTTAAACTTGATAAAAATTGGCGCTACCCAGGCAACAAACATCTCACATAATACTGCGTTGCCTAAATTTTTGATCCGCGTTAGCCCTTCACTTCCTCAATCACCAGCACGGCGCCTTCGACGCCGGTGATGCGGACTTTGGCGCCGGCTGGCAGGTCTGGCCCAGTCACCAACATGCTGGTGTCGTTGACGGCGATGCGCCCCTGCCCGTTCACGATGGGGCTATCAATCGTGATCACATGACCGATGAGCCGCGAAAACCGCTTATTGAGCAGCGGATCGAGACTTGGCACGGAGTTCCGTCGGAACATGCGGCGGAAGATGATGAAGGAGATAGCCGACATCACGCCAAACTGCACACATTGCCATTCCCAGCCCATGGCGGGGAACAGATAAGCCACTAGACCTGTGGCCAGCGCCGAGGCGCCGATGAACAGCAGCGCGGCGCCGGGCACCACCATCTCAGCGCCCATTAAGAAAATGCCCAAGGTAATCCAGTGCCAATAAAGCAGCGTGAACCCTTCGTTGACGATTTCCGCGCTCATCAGTCTTGCGCCGTCGTGCCGGGCAGCCGGCTGGTGCCGGCATAGGCTTTGTCTAAATCACCACCGCCGCCGCTGCCGGACTTGCCCAGGGCTTCCCGCGCCAGTTCCGTAATACCGGCGATGGAGCCGATGACGCCGGCCGCTTCCACCGGCATCATCAGGATTTTCTGGTTCGGCGAATTGGCGAAGGATTTCAGCGCGCCGACATATTGCTGCGCGATAAAGTAATTCAGCGCCCGGCCATCGCCTTTGCTCACGGCGTTGTTCACCATCTCCGTCGCCTTGGCTTCCGCTTCGGCGGAACGCTCACGCGCTTCGGCATCACGGAACGCGGATTCCTTGCGGCCTTCGGCCGCCAGAATGGTCGCCGACTTTTCGCCCTCGGCCTTCTTAATCGCCGCTTCACGGAAGCCTTCCGCCTCCGTCACCAGTGCGCGGCGCTGACGCTCGGCAGCCATCACGCGACCCATGCTGGCGATCATTTCCTGCGGCGGCTGAATGTCGCGGATATCAATACGGTTGACCTTCACGCCCCAGGGCTGCGTGGCCAAATCCACGACGCTCAGCAACTGAGTGTTGATTTTGCCACGTTGAGACAACAGCTCGTCCAACTCCATGGAGCCGACGACGGTGCGAAGATTGGTCATCGTGAGATTCATAATGGCCATTTTGAGGTTGGCGATTTCATAGGTCGCCTTGGCAACGTCCAGCACCTGATAAAACACCACACCGTCCACCGTCACCATGGCGTTATCACGCGTGATCACTTCTTGGGTGGGCACATCCAGCACCCGTTCCATGATATTGACCTTGGCGCCGATGCGCTGGGTGATGGGATTGATGAAGTGCAGGCCGGAACTCAGTGTCTTGGTGTAACGGCCGAAGCGTTCAACCGTCCATTCCTCGCCCTGCCGCACGGTCTTGACCGACATGACCAACAGAAAGACGGCGACACCCGCAATAACGATGAACAGAATTTCCATGTCCGACCTTCTCCAGCCTGGGTTTACATGGGCGGCAGACTATCATTCCTGCACTAACCACGCAATTTTTGTTTGACCGGCGGGGTTGGCCAGCATTTTTTGCAAATAGGCATGGTGAATCGCCATATTTTCCGCGAATTGCCAGGGCGGATTGATGACCAGCATCCCGCTGCCATGCAGCGCGACTGTGGCGGAATTGTCATACTGGAACTCCAGCAGCAGCTGCTTCCGCACCCCGCTTTGCGCCATGGCTTCCTGAAATTTCCAGATGGCGGATCGGTCTTTAAGCGGATACCAAGCGGCAAACATACCCTGCGGCCAGCGCTGCGCAGCGGCGGCGAGATGGTCGGCCAGCATGGTAAACTCGTCGGGCTGCTCAAAAGGCGGGTCAATCAGCACCAAGCCGCGTTTTTCCGGCGGCGGCAGGAAGGCGCCCAGGGCTTCATAACCATCGCGCTGGTGCAGCTGGTGGCGGGGCAGGCGTGGTAAATGGCGGCGCAAAGCCGCAAAATCATCTGGATGCAATTCGCAGCCGACATAACGATCTTGTTCACGCAGCGCCGCGGCAATCAGCAATGGCGAGCCAGGATAAAAACGTAAAGCGGCGGGGTTCACTGCTTCTTCAGTAAGCAGCCCAGGATTGATGGCCGCCAGCGCCGTGGCATAATCCGGCAAGTGCCTAGCCATCTCCGGCACCAGCAGCCGGCCGATGCCGGCCGCCGCCTCGCCGGTCTTTAGCGCCGCCGGGTCTTGCAGGTCATACCGGCCGCAGCCGGCATGTGTGTCCAGCACCATGAAAGACGCCGGCTTCTGCCGCAAGTGCGCTAGCAACACCAACAGCGTGACATGCTTGACCACGTCGCAAATATTGCCCGCATGGTAAATATGGCGGTAATTCATGCCGCAGCTGTGCCAGAGCCGGGCGGCAGGCGCAAGCGCCCCAAAATCCGCGAAACTATTTCGAAACAGGACAACACGCGTCCCATCCGGTAAACTGTGTGTGTTAATGCAATCCAGTTTGAGAACGGCATGGCGCTCAACGACACCAAGCCTCGCCCCTTCTGCGATATCTATGGCGCTTTCAGTATGGAGCGCCAGCAGCAATACCCGCCGCACGCCACCGTGACCGTGCTTGACCGCGACGTGATGGCGCAGCTAGCGGTCACGCAAGCGCTGCACGATATGGGACAGCATCGCTTCGTCAGCATGGTCAACCATCTCGATAAGACGGGCATCGCGGTGCCCCTGTATGCCGGCGACGGCATCGTTACCAAAGTGACTACATCCTCGCACGCCTGCGGCCGCGAGGTGTTTCCGCTGGTGTTGCCGCCGTTCAAGGAACGGCTGGTGCGCTGTAAGGATCATGTGGGCGATATCGCCATTGAATCCTTCCCCTTCGTCGAGCGGCGAAGCCTCGGCGAGGCCGATGTCGGCATCATGCGCCGGCAGCTGGCCGCCTATGGGCTGGGCTTCCGCGACGGCGACGACCGGCCGGACAATCTCGGCCGCCTGCCCAATGGCAGCCTGGTGGTGCTGGACGGCGGCGCCGTCATGCAAACCAAATGGGACGCTGCAACCAACGAACTCATCGCGCGCGGCAAGCGCGATTGGCAGGACGTGATGCTCCGCACCTATCCGGCACTTTATGCGCCGGGCGCGGACTATAGCCAATCCGACACCACGAGTTTTGCCCTGCGCCCGCCCCCCTGCGCCACGGATTTATCGGCGCCAAAAGCCAAGCCGGCGGCGCCGGAGCGCAAAAGCTGGTGGTCGAGCCTCTTTCACCCGGCTTGAGCGGCGCTTTTCCAATATTTTGTTAACCCCTTGTGCGGCAGGATGATTGTTTAAGCCGGCCAAGGGTGAGATTTTATGGATTGCTTTGTCAAGAAAACCGCCAAAGCCAATATTCTCCATGTCGTTTCTGCCGGCAGCTTCACGCAATGGCTGAAGTCTCAACCCGCGCCCACGCGTCACAGCCTGAGGGACTTCAAGCCGGAGCCCGGCAACCATAGCCGCTTTGCTGATGCCGACGGAAAGTTCGACAACGCCGTGGCCATCACCAACGACCCGCCGCAGCTTTATGATTTAGCAGCGCTGCCTTTCGCATTGCCGGAAGGCGCCTATCGCGTCGCCGGTTCGCTGCCCGCTGAGACTGCGAACCTGATGACACTCGGTTGGGCGCTCGGCGCCTATCAATTCACGCGCTATAAAAAACCGGCACGGCAACCGGCGCAGCTGGTGTGGCCGAAAACCGCGGATCAAGCCAAGGTCACGGCCATCTCCACGGCCATCCATCGCGGCCGCGATCTCATCAACACGCCGGCCGAAGATATGGGGCCTGCGGAGATTGAGGCGACCGTGCGCGCCGTCGCCAAGGCGCATGGCGCCAAGGTGAGCGTCGTGACTGGCGAGGCGCTGCTCAAGCAGAATTTTTCCCTCATCCACGCTGTCGGCCGCGCCAGCAACCGTGCCCCCCGAATCGTGCAACTGCGCTGGGGCAACCCCAAGCATCCGCGCGTCGCGCTGGTGGGCAAGGGCGTGTGCTTCGATACCGGCGGATTGGATCTCAAGCCTTCCGGCGCCATGTATCTCATGAAAAAAGACATGGGCGGCGCCGCCAGCGCGCTGGCCGCCGCATCCATGATTATGGCACACAAGCTGCCGGTCTGCCTGCATTTGCTCATCCCCACCGCCGACAACGCTGTGAGCGGCAATGCCTTCCGCCCCACGGATATTTTCCGTGCCCGCAACGGCTTGACCATCGAGATCGGCAATACCGATGCCGAAGGCCGGCTACTGCTGGCGGACGCGCTGGCCGCCGCCGTGGAAGAGAAGCCGGAACTGGTGATTGACTTCGCCACCCTCACCGGCGCGGCGCGCACCGCGCTCGGCACCGCCCTGCCCGCTTTGTTTTGCAACGATGACAAGCTGGCAGAACAACTGCAAGGCATCGGCCGCGCGCAGCATGATCCGGTCTGGCGCCTGCCGCTGGAGGCCAGCTATCGCGGCGAGTTGAAAGCCAAGATCGCCGACCTCAACAGCGCACCGAATTCCGCCTATGCCGGCGCCATCACGGCGGCCTTGTTCCTGGAGCATTTCATCGGCAAGACCAAGTGGGCGCATATTGACATGATGGGCTGGAACCTGGGCGGCAAGCCCGGCCGGCCGGAAGGGGGCGAGCCGATGGCGGCGCGCGCCGTGCTGGCGCTCATGCAACAGCTTTACGGCGCGGCGAAAAACTAAACAGCGCAGGCTGATACGCGGCGCCTTTGAATCATCTTGCCAGCCGGCGAAAATTCTTACGCACAACAAAGTGCGGCGGTCGGCAACAGAATCATTGCGAATCAACCGGCTGACGGCGAAACTCCGGCCATCAACCGTTCCCGTTGCGCTTAGGTGTTCCGTGCATCCCGATCTGCAGAATCTCGAATTGTGGCGCCATGCTCTCGTGGCCAGCGTGCGCGCCGATACGCCCGACCTTTCGGCGCGGCAAATGGCGCTGATGCTCTCTGTTTACCTCAGCGGAGGCCCGCACACCGTGCGCGGCCTGGCGAAGGAACTGAACATCTCCAAGCCCGCCATCAGCCGCGCGCTCGACCGGCTGGGCGAGTTGGGCTATGTCCGCCGCATCCGCGACGAGCTGGATCGGCGCAACGTCATCGTGCAGCGCACGGTCACCGGCTCGGTGTTTCTGATGGACTTCTCCGCCATGATCGCGGCGGCGCAGGAACATCTCAAAACCGCGCCCAGCATCCCCGCCATCGGCGATTTCGAAATGCCGGAGGATGAGGATCAACGGACGGGGATAGCGGCGGAACAACTGCCTGCCGCAGCAGCCGGTTGGTGACACTCATCACCACCCTATTTGCTTGCAGGGCGCCACTTCTGGCATGAAGCGGAAGCACATTTTCTTTGGCTTGGTTTTTTCATTGTTGATTGTCATGATCAGCAGCGGAACCTTGTGGGCACGGCAGTCGCGCCTGAGTTCCGCGGTGGCATTGGTCAGCGATGATCCGGTCATGGCGGTTTTCCTGCAAAAGCCCGGCATTAGCTATGTGCAGGCCTATATGCGCTTCGGCGCCGATTTTCCTGACGATGTGATCATCGCGCTCGATCAAGAATTTATTGAGGGCATTAACGATCCACTCTTCGTCAAAGGTGGAGATTGGATGTCTTTTGTCGGTGTGCAGCGCAGCGGCGCTGTGTGGGTGGCCACCGGCACTGATGCGACCATGCGTGGCGAGCCGAGCAAAGAGCGCGCCTGGAAAATTCTTGATCTTAAAACCCGGCTGGAGCCAGATATCTGGTATAAAATGCGGATCGAGGCGGATTTCGGCAAGCGCCATTATGTGAGTTTCAGCATAACCGGTCAGGGCATTGACCAAACATTGGATTTGTCCGAGCATAAACTCGATTACCCAAATTTTATGCCGTTCGATAAACGTAGCATGAGTTACTACGTCGTCGCCATGCGCGGCCGCGACATGATGAAAACCAAAGGCACATCCTTGGTTTATTTCGACGACATGGAAGCCGGTGTCGCCCAGACAGGCAGCCCATTCCAGACCGTATTTTCAGATGGGTTTGAGGCGCAAAAAACCGTCGGCGCACAGCCCGTCACTGCGCCGACGATATTTCTAGAAGGCTATAATCAAAAACACTGGTATCTGGAGCGTGATGAAGCACTAGTCACCATTGAACAACAGGCCTTCGCCCGCTCAGGGGCAGCTGTCGCCGCTGTTAGCGCCAGTTTGGATTAGGGCACAAACTCATTCCTTCTTCCCATCCCGATAGCGCTGCGCCCAGTTTTCCAGATTGACCTGACGGCCGCGCGCCACGGCCAGCGTATCGGCCGGCACGTTGTTGGTGATGACGCTGCCGGCGCCGACGAAAGCGCCGTTGCCGATTTCCACCGGCGCCACCAGCGCGGTGTTGGAACCGATGAAGGCATTGTCGCCGATTTTCGTCTGGTGCTTGCGGTAGCCGTCATAATTGCAGGTGATGGTGCCGGCGCCCAGATTGGCGCCGCTGCCCACTTCCGCATCGCCAACATAAGTCAGATGGTTGATCTTGGTGCCGGAGCCGACTTTCGCATTCTTGAGCTCAACGAAATTGCCGATATGCGCGCCGCTGCCCAGCTTGCTGCCCGGCCGCAGCCGCGCATAGGGCCCGACGATAGCGCCGGCGCCGACATAGGCGCCTTCCAGATGACTGAAGGCACGGATGCGCGCCCGGTCTTCCACCACCACGCCCAGGCCAAACACGACATTCTGCCCCACCGTCACGTCCCGCCCCAGGGCGGTATCGTGCGAGAAATAGACCGTGTCCGGGTCTTCCAGCGTCGCGCCGTCGCGCATGGCTTTCTCGCGCAGGCGCCGCTGCATCTGGCGCTCCACGGCCGCGAGTTCAATGCGGTCATTCACACCCGGCACTTCCGCCGCATCAATCTCCGCCACCGTGACGACATGGCCGGCTGCGCGCGCCAGACCGACACAATCGGTCAGGTAATACTCCTTCTTGGCGTTGGCGTTGCCAACCTTGGCCAGCAAATCCCACAACAACGGCGCCCGCAGCAGCATGATGCCGCTGTTGCACAGCGTGATGGCGCGCTGCTCGGGTGTCGCGTCCAAGGCTTCCACAATCGCCGTAACCTGGCCGGAAACGTCCGTCACCACGCGGCCATAGGCGCCAGGCTCGGCCGCCGTGAAGGCGGCCACCACGATGGCGGCATCCTGTTTTTCCCGCTCGGCCAACATTTGACGCAGTGCGGTTTCCGTCACCAGCGGCGTATCGCCATACAACACCAGCACATCGCCGGCGAAGCCTCGCAGCTTGTCCTGCGCGGCCAGCACAGCGTCCGCCGTGCCGCGCTGCAGCTTTTGCACCGCGATATCATGCGGCGCAGCATATTTGCCGACAGACTCCATTTCCGGCCCGACCACGACGACGATCCGATCCGGTGTCAG
>CAZBSB010000002.1:538-29748 GCA_964494535.1 uncultured Rhodospirillales bacterium | reverse complement strand
CAGGGCAGCGGATGGAGAAAGTGAATTGGGGGCCAAACTGGGAAGAAATCCTGGGTACGGAGTTTGAGCATCGCAAGAAAGACTACAACTTCACCGATGTGGAAAAAGACATCTATGGTGAATTTGAAAACACTTTCATGATGTATCTGCCGCGTCTGTGCGAGCACTGCCTGAACCCGACCTGCGTTGCATCCTGCCCGTCCGGCTCGATTTACAAGCGCGAAGAAGACGGGATTGTTCTGGTTGATCAGGATAAATGCCGCGGCTGGCGCATGTGTATCTCTGGCTGCCCTTACAAAAAGATTTACTACAATTGGCAGACCGGCAAGGCAGAGAAGTGCACATTCTGCTATCCGCGCATTGAAAACGGCGAACCGACGGTCTGCTCGGAAACCTGCGTTGGTCGCATCCGCTATCTTGGTGTCATTCTCTATGACGCAGACCGGATTGAAGAAGCCGCCAGCGTGGAGAAGAACGAAGACCTTTATGAGGCGCAGTGTCGCATTTTCCTCAATCCTCATGACCCCGAAGTCATCGCCCAGGCACGGCGCGATGGTATTCCGGACAACTGGATTGAAGCGGCGCAGAAATCGCCCGTCTATAAAATGGCAATCGACTGGAAAGTGGCGTTCCCCCTGCACCCGGAGTACCGGACGCTACCGATGGTTTGGTATATTCCGCCGCTCTCGCCGGTTCAATCTGCGCTCAACGCAGGGAAACTGGATGCTCCCCAGAATGGGGTCATGCCAAACCTGGATGATATGCGCATTCCGATAAAGTACCTGGCAAATATGCTGACTGGCGGCAAAGAACAACCTGTTCGTCTGGCGCTGCAGCGCATGATGGCCATGCGTCACTACATGCGCGGCAAACATATCGAAGGCAAAGTGGACACTGGGGTACTCTATGCATCCGGGCTGACGCCAGATCTGGTCGAAGACATGTACAAGATTATGGCGATTGCCAATTATGAAGATCGGTATGTCATTCCGACCGGGCACCGTGAGGAAACGCTGGACGCTTATGGCGAAAGCGGCGGTTGTGGCTTTAGCTTCGGCAATGGGTGTGCTGGCCATAGCAACAGCAAGTTTGACCTGTTTGAACAGCCGAAACAAAGCCGTGGCCAGAGCGGCTCAACCAAGGACAACCGTATCAACACCATTTTTACCCGCGATCACTACGAGCCGGAGCTGGCACCCCGCAATGCGAGCGAGTCTCCGCCCAAGAAATCAAGCGGCTGCGGTGGTTGTTGCGGCGGGCAGTGCGGATAGGAGATATCAATGCTGACGTTGAAAGTCATTGGCCGTTTGCTGTCCTATCCGGAATCACAGGAGCCTGGAATGATTGATGGCTGTGCGAGGCTTCTCCAGCAGGAAGGCTGGCTGACCGTCCCGACACAGAAAAAGATTATTCATTTACTCCGCTCACAGCAGGACGAAGATCTGCTCGACCTGCAGGAGGCGTATACGGATCTGTTTGACCGCACGCCTTCCCTCTCGCTGCATCTTTTTGAACACGTTCACGGCGATTCACGCGATCGCGGGCAGGCCATGGTCGATTTGCTGGAACTCTACCGGCAATCCGGTCTCGATATCGCTACCGATGAGCTGCCTGACTACTTGCCGTTGTTCCTCGAATTTCTTAGCACGCAGCCGCTTGAAGTTGTCCGCGGCCATCTAGATAGCGCCGTCAATGTCGTCGCCGCGATTGGTGAACGGCTGAATCGACGCCAATCTCCCTATGCCGTTCTGTTTGACGGCTTGGTCGAAATGGCGGTACGCGCCCCTGATCCCGCCCAGCTGGCGATAGCTCTGCAGCAGGCTTCAGGCGCCCCCGCTGCCGCTGCCGAGCTTGACGCGGCGTGGGAAGAGCAATTTGCCTTCACCAACACAGCACAAACGACCGGCATTTCCGACGGTTGTCCGAAGGCTCAGGCCATGCTGGCCACGATCGAAGAACGTCTCAGCGCGACACAGGAGGTCAAGATATGAGTAGCGGTCTAGATTTTTTCTTGTTCCAGATTTTTCCTTATATTGCGCTCGGCGCTTGCGTGCTTGGCACACTGCTGCGCTTTGATCGCGACCCATTCTCCTGGCGCAGCAAATCAAGCCAGCTCCTGCGTCGCCGCCAGCTCATCTGGGGCAGCGTCCTCTTCCATACGGGTATCCTGGTCATTCTCGGCGGGCATTTTGTCGGGCTGCTTACCCCCATCGCGGTTTTTGACGCCATGGGGGTCTCACACGGTGCCAAACAGATTCTGGCCATCACGGCCGGCGGCATTGCCGGCATCTTTTGCCTTGTGGGGTTGCTGCTCCTGCTCCATCGGCGACTCTTTGATCCGCGCATCCGGGCCAATAGTTCCTTTGCCGATATTGCCGTGCTCTTCCTGCTGCTGAGTCAACTTCTGATTGGCTTATGCACCATCACTGTATCCATGCAGCATCTGGACGGTCATGAGATGGTCAAGTTTATGGAGTGGGCGCAGCACATTGTGACCTTCCGCGGCGGAGCGCATGAATTTATCGCTGACACAGCCTTGGTATTCAAACTGCACATCACGCTTGGCTTATTCATCCTGCTGGTCTTCCCCTTCACACGGCTGGTTCATATGTTGAGCGCCCCGCTCGGCTTTGTGTTCCGGCCTTACCAGATTGTCCGCAAGAGGGCTTCGTGATGCGCTCATTAACCCCGGGTATTATCATTAATGGCTGCAAAATATCTGAAACTGATATTGATGCCGAGGTGCAATACCATCCAGCTGGCAGCCTCACGGAGGCGCAACATGCGGCCAAACGCTCGCTGGTCATCCGCGAATTGCTTTTGCAACGCGCCACAGAGGCGGGCTATTTGTCAGCTTCAAGACAGGACAATATTAAAGACTTAGACCAGATCATTGATAATCTTCTGGAGTCAGAGATTAAAATTCCGGAGGCGGACGAGGCGACCTGCCTGCGTTACTATGAGAACAACCAGAAAAAGTTCCTGACCTCGCCAATCTTTGATGTGTCTCATATTCTTTACCTCGCGCCGCCAGAACAGGCCAAGGTGCGCGCCGAAGCCCTTGAGCGCGCCAACCTTGCTTTGACCAGGCTGCGCGCCGAGCCAGGGCTATTCGAACAGCTGGCACGATCGGAATCAGCATGCTCCTCGGCGTCCGCGGGGGGACACTTGGGGCAAATCAGCCACGGGCAAACCATGCTGGCATTTGAAAGCGCGCTCCTGCAGATGCAGGAGGGTGAACTGAGCAAAGAGCCGGTAGCCACGAGCGTTGGCTACCATATTATTCGCGTCAACAAACGCGCCGAAGGGCGGCAGTTGCCATTTTCTGCGGTAGCCACCTGGATCAAAGAATATCTGAACGAGCAGTGCTGGAACCGAGCCTTCCATCAGTATGTCACGCTCCTTGCCGGGCGCGCCCAGATAAGCGGCTATAATTTCGAGGCAGCAAATTCGCCTCTCGTGCAATAGTTTTTAGAGAAATGGTATGAACCGTCTTTTGGCACACCCCTTTCTGGCGCGCGGGTTCCGCCCGTTTTTCTTCTTTGGTTCGCTCTACAGCCTGCTTTGCCTCGTTCTTTGGGGCGGGTTTTACGCCGGCATCGTCGTGCCCGGGCCGTCATTTCTCGACCCGGTTTCCTGGCATGCGCACGAAATGATTTTCGGCTTCACCATCGCAATTGTCGCCGGCTTCCTGCTGACTGCCGTTGCCAACTGGACCGGCGGCGCGCCGGCTCGGCAGCTCCACCTAGCGCTGCTATGTTTGCTGTGGATGATCGCCCGTATCGCCGTGAATTTTGATATGGGCTTGCCGCCCTGGCTTGCCATTCTGTTCACGACGGCCTTTATCCCTGCCCTGACAATATCTTTGTCTATTCCGCTCATCCGCAGTTGGAGCAAACGCAATTTTGTTTTTCTGACTCTCCTCGGCGTGCTTTTTGGTTCTGACTTATATTTTCTGCTAACTCTTAGCCGTACGTCACTCTATGTGGCGCTGATGATGATACTGACGATGGTTTCGCTCATTGGCGGGCGGATTATTCCATCTTTCACGGTGGCGGCGCTGCGTCGTAAGGGCATCATGGCTTTTCAGACCGATCAGCCCCGAACAGACTTCATCGCGCTCATGACGCTGATTGCGACCACCTTATCGTTGATATTCGCCCCCAACAGTCTTTGGCTCAGCGCCTCGGCGGGTGCAGCCGCAGCCGTTCACGGTCTTCGCATGCGGCATTATCACACCATGCCCGCCTTACGTGACCCGATGCTGTGGATTTTGCATGTTGGCTACAGCTGGCTTGTTCTTGGCCTCTTCTTGCTTGCTTTAACCGGAATTGGCGTCACCACCCTAGCCAGTGTTATTCACGCGTTAACTGCAGGGTGTATCGGTTCAATGTGTCTCGGCATGATGTGCCGCGTGACTCTTGGCCACACAGGCCGGCAGCAGCATGCCTCCAGACTGACAGTGGTAGCCTTCGGCCTGATTCAGGGCGCCACTTTGCTCAGAGTCTTTGGCCCCATGATGCTGCCAGACCAGATGAGTACCATCATCATAATCTCCGCTGCCTTGTGGTCAGCAGCCTTCGGGCTCTATTTCTTTGCTTACGCGCCCATGCTCGTCAGCCGACGGATCGACAACCAGGAAGCCTGAGCCCCAGGCACGGAGTGGATATCAGCACGGCTTGCCAAACAGCGAGATATCGCAATAATCCGTCAACGCCATCATATCGGTAATCGTTATCTCCCCGCTGGGATTGGTCTTCACGCCATAGGGCGATAGTTTTGCCAGGGCACGCGAGAATGTCTCTGGCCGGATGCTAAGCCGATGGGCGATGACCGATTTGTCATAGGGCAGATTGACCGTCCAGAAACCACGCGCACTACCCTCTTTGTGTTCACAAAATCTTAGCAGGAAGGCTCCAATTCTTTGTGGTGCCGTCCGCGTCGTGACCTGCTCGATTTGCTGTACCAGATAGTGCTGCCGTGATGCGATTGCGGCAAGGATACGTAACGCGAACTGACTGTCCCCCTCAATTTTCTGCACGAAGAAGCTGCGTGGAATTTCCAGCAGCACAGTCTCTTCCAGCGCCTGAGCATGAACGGGATAGGTTCTGTTGTTATTGAACACGGCCGCTTCTGCAAAGGACTCGCCGGGGCCGAGGACATGAATAACCGACTCTC
Source organism: uncultured Rhodospirillales bacterium (assembly GCA_964494535.1). Taxonomy (GTDB): domain Bacteria; phylum Pseudomonadota; class Alphaproteobacteria; order UBA9219; family RFNS01; genus JAGOHT01. The sequence goes on along the minus strand of CAZBSB010000002.1, from coordinate 24,570 downwards.
CGCCATCGCGCGACAAGCGATACAGCTTCACCCAACCTTTAAGAACGACATAGAAGGCCTCCGCTACATCGCCCATGGCAAAGATCTCACGGTTCTTCTGATAGGGGCGCTGATGCGCACGCTCCAGCAGCAAGGCGAGATCGGTATCTTCAATGCTTTGAAACATTGCAGTGTTCTTTACGAGTCGGGCAATATCCATGATGATCTGCACTTGCTGTTGCATCCTCAGGCTCACATACTGCGGCATCGTGCCGCAGAATAGAATCGACCCTGCTTGCAGTGTTAATCTATTGAAATAAAAGGCGGCGCGACTTGATTGTGGTCAAGTTACGCCAGGCGCTTTACCGCCACTATGCGCCTGAAGAATTATCCGGAGAAGAACGCCGGATCGCTCCGAAGCCATTGAGCCTAAGTCGGTTGTCACCGATATGGCTTCTTGGCCGGGGTTGCGGGGGAAACGCCGCGGCCTCCCTGTCTGGAAAGGAGATGCCATATGACAGCGAACACCGGCCTGGCGGATGCTTTCGGTCGCCGATTTTATTACCTCCGTCTGTCGCTGACGGACGTTTGTAATTTTCGCTGCAGCTACTGTCTACCCAACGGCTACACAAAATCAGGCTGCGACGATTTTCTGTCGCTGGACGAAATTACACGACTAGTGACAGCCTTTTCAGCATTAGGGATGAAAAAAATTCGCCTCACCGGCGGGGAGCCGACTTTACGAACGGATTTTGTCGCAATCGCCCGGTCAGTCAGTCGTATTCCTGGCATCCAGACGGTCGCGGTCACAACGAACGGCTACCGGCTGCGTGAGCGCGCCGCTGCGTATGCGGCCGCAGGCATCAAATCCATCAATATCAGCATCGACTCGCTCCGTCCCGCGATTTTTAGTCATATCACCGGCCATGACCGACTGAATGAAATTTTGCATGGGGTTGCCGCCTGCCGCGATGCCGGATTTCAGAAGATCAAAATCAATACGGTTCTGCTCAAGGGCGTGAATGACAGCGAGCTGGATGCCTTCATCGATTTTGTCGTTACCAATAATCTCACCCTGCGCTTCATCGAACTTATGCGGACATTGGATAACAAGGACTATTTCGCGCAGTATCATGTCTCGAGTGACTTTATTACCAGTGCGCTGCGGGCGCGCGGGTGGCAGCAGACAATCCGTGCGCATGACGACGGACCGGCAATCGAATATATGCATCCGGGCGGCATAGGGCGCATTGGCATCATTGCCCCTTATGGCAAGGATTTTTGTCAGAGCTGCAATCGCCTGCGGGTTTCGGCACGCGGCAATCTGCACCTTTGCCTGTTTGGAGAGGAAGGCTATTCACTACGGCGCTGGCTGCAGCATGACGAGCAGGGTGCGGAGCTGCAGAGCCGGATCGTCAGTCTCCTGCAACATAAACGCGCCGGGCACGGGCTGCATCATCAAGACAGCGGCGCGACCCATCATTTGGCGTCAATCGGAGGATAATCATCATGATGCCCAGTTCGGCTTTCCTGCAGTTTCCTGATACCTGCGTTGCCCAGTTCAAGATGATTGATGTTGGACGCAAACGTCCGACCTGGCGCATGGCGGTGGCAAGCGGCAGCATTGCGCTGGGAACAGAAGCATATTCCGCCCTGAAGGCCGGTACGTTGCCAAAGGGCAATGTCCTCGCCCTGGCAGAGGCAGCCGCCATCATGGCCGCCAAGAATACCCCGAATACGATACCGCTCTGTCATACGCTGCCGCTCGATCAAGCAACCGTCCACTTTGAGCTCCAGGACGACGACCAGGCCGTCATTGCCTATTGCCAGGTGCGCGCTCATGCCAAAACAGGTGTCGAGATGGAAGCGCTTTGCGGCACCCAGGCGGCATTGCTGACGCTCTGGGATTTGACCAAAGGGGTGGACCCCAATTTATCCATTCACACTATTCGGCTGCTGGTCAAAAGCGGGGGTAAAAGCGGACTCTGGATTAATCCTTCTGGAATTCCCGACTGGCTGCGGCAGCAATTGCCGCAAAACGAGCTGGCCGGCACCAGCGCGGCAGTGCTGGTCATGAGCGACCGGGCCAGCCGCGGCACCTATGCCGATGAATCTGGCGCTTTTCTGCGCACAGCACTCGCCGCGGCCGGAGCCGACGTCGCCTGCTACCAGGTCGTGCCTGACGATATGACCACAATTGCCGCTTCGCTGCGCCAGATCATTCGCCAGCATCAACCCGATATCCTGCTGGCCTCCGGGGGCACGGGCCCCGGCCCCCGCGATGTCACCCCCGATGTGTTGGCCGCATTATGCGATAAAATGCTGGATGGTCTGGGCGACCTGCTGCGGCAGGAAAGCCAGCACATCACGGAGACGGCCTGGTTATCGCGGATGACCGCCGGCATGAAGGATGGGACGCTGATTATTGCCCTGCCAGGCAGCCTGAAGGCTGTTCGAGAGTGCTGGGATATTCTGCGGCCCTTTATCGGCACGGCTCTCAGCAGAATCAAACAACAATCTTGATTGCGGACAGCAAGATGACAACAGTTCATATCAAATATTTTGGCGTGTTTCGCACTATGGGGAGCGGAATAGAGCTGGAAATCCCCGCCGGTTCGACCGTCGCTACGCTCAAGACAGCGTTATGGCGTGCGCTGGGCGCTGAGCATCGCCAACTCGTCGAAGACTCGGTGCTCGCGGACAATATCGCAATTTTGTCCAATGACGCTCAACTCGCGGTTGATTCTCGCACGCTTGTCATCCTGCCGCCGGTCTGTGGAGGCTAGCCGTGCCGTCACGAATCGCCGTGCATATACTGCAAACACCACTCACGATGAGTGCCGCGCTGGATGCGGTGCGCGACCCCGGACACGGGGCCATCGATTTTTTTGCGGGTGTCGTGCGCAACCACCACGCAGGCAAGCAAGTCAGCGGCATCACTTATGATGTTCATGGACCGCTCGCGCTCCGCACAATGCAGGCCATTTGTGAGGAAGGAGGCACCCAGTGGCCGGGCGCCCATTTCTATGTGGCGCATTTTCAAGGGCAGCTGGCGGTTGGCGAGATCAGCGTTCTCATCGCGGTGAGTACGGCGCACCGGGCGGACTGCTTTGCGGCATGTCGTCATGTCATCGAAGCCATCAAAACCCGGCTTCCGATATGGAAGCAGGAACACTACCTGGACGGTAAAAGCGCCTGGTTGCCGGGGCACTCGCTCAATGGCTAAGGCGCAGCAATCGATCGCGGGGGTCGTCCTCGCCGGGGGGCGCTCATCACGGATGGGGCAAAACAAAGCCATGCTTGATTATCGTGGCCAGCCATTGGTCGCGCATATGATTGCCCTGCTGCAGCAGATTGGTATTGCCCAGCCCCTGATCAGCGGCACCGTTCAAGGTTATGATGGCTTGCCCGACCACACACCCTTTCAGGGGCCAGGCATTGCCATGGCCAATATCATGACAACCAACCCCGCCCCGGCGGGGTACCTGTTCGTGCCGGTCGATATGCCGCTGCTGAACGCCGAACTCCTGCAACGGCTGCTCCTTCAGCCGGGAGGATCCTATTACCGGGATTATCCCCTGCCCGCCTATTTTGTGCCGCCATACCGCCCCAGCCATGCGCCTTCGGTTCGTGAGCTTCTGGCTTTGTACGCAATCAAGCCAATCGCTCTCCCGGACGGCGCTGCGGGTTTTATGCGGAACTTCAACACCCATCCAGAATGGCAGGAGTTAACCCAATCATGAATCTCAAGCTTGCCGAGCATTCCCTTACTTGCAAAATATCGCCCGACGATCTCCAGCAGCTGGAAGCTGGCCAGAGACTGCGCATGGCGCTGCCGACTCGTCCCCTCGCCATCGGTCTCGAAATCTTGCAAGACGGTCAACAGCCGCACTTCGCCGCAACCAACAGCGGCCAAACGATTGCTTTGACTCTCACACTCCCCAAGGAAGCCTTAGCGTTACTCAGAAACATCGGCAGGAATCGCGATGGCATACGTCTGATGAGCGGTGGTCTGGAGCTCATCGTACAGGTCGATATCCGCAACGACAAGCGACCACGACAGGAGGCTGCGCAAGCTTCCTAGCTCCGCCATAATCTTCTCGGTTTATGTCTGCGGACCCTGCTGCAACCAGGCCTGATAGCCTCCGGCAAGGCTTAACATGTTCTGATAGCCGCGTTGCGCAAGGATTTCGGCTGCGCGACGGCTGCGCACGCCCCTTTGGCAATAGACAACCAGCAGAACGTCGCGCGGCAGGACACAATCGTCACCAGCTTCCAAAGATGACAGCGGGGCAAGCACCGCATTCGGAACATGCCCTTGCGACCACTCACTCTGTTCACGCACATCGACGATGACAAAGTTGCTTGGCAGCGTGGCCAGCTTGCTCGCGGCGACTTCTCTCACGGCAACGCACCCCGCAGCATCCTGCGGGAGAATAACAGCATCTCTGGCATGGGCACAAACCGCACATTGCGGATTCCTGGCTACCGCCAGCGTTTGTGTGGTCATTGTCTTGCCATCAAGCAACCAGAGCTTGCCGATTAAGGGCTCAAAACCCCCGTCGCCCACAAGCAGCTGTATGGCCTGCAAGGCCTGCGTTACCCCTACAATACCAACAACCGCCCCAAGCACGCCCGCTTCCGCACAGTTCATAATTTTTGCCTTGGGCGGTTCAGGATACAAACAACGGTAGCACGAACCTGCTGCCGAGCCGAACACGGCGACCTGGCCGTCAAAATTCTGTATCGCGCCATACACCCATGGCTTGCCCATTTTGTAGGCCGCGTCGTTGATGAGAAATTTTGTTGAAAAATTATCGGTACCGTCAAGAATGACGTCGTAGGCTTCAAAAAGCTGACAAGCGTTAGCGGCAGAGAGCGCGGTATTGTGCGCTTCTATCTTTATCTGCGGGTTGAAGGCGGCAAGCCTGTCTCTGGCCTGGAGTACTTTTGGCCTGTCAACATCCTCGCTGGTATAAAGTATCTGGCGTTGCAGATTGGTTTCATCGACGACATCAAAATCAGCCAGGCCGATGCGCCCAACGCCCGCCGCTGCCAAATAGAGCGCGGCTGGCGACCCTAGGCCGCCGATGCCGACACAGAGTACGGACGCTCGCGCGAGGTGATCTTGCCCTTTTACGCCTATCTCTTTTAATACTGTTTGTCGTGCATATCGTTCATTGCTCATGGCACGATACTAAGATGCAGCGCCAACATTGCCAATGACAAACAGAAGTTCCCGCGGGCAATATCCGGTTGCATGGCTGCGGTAAATACCGCATTAACCTTGAGAATTCCTGCTGACGGAACGCCGAATAGGCAGCATTGCGCTTTCGGTAAGCTTTTTCTGCAGCGCCAGCACCATTTCGAGTTGCCGGATCGCACTATCGCAGAAGCTCTTGTTCGTCGCCAGCCACTCGCCAGGAACCGGCCACACTGGCGTCAGCGGTGTCGCCGATGCCGCTTGTGCAATCGTGCCGCGCGCAAAAGCAAGCGCCAGACCCGTCATCTTATCAACGTTCGCCATTGTCTGGTCCGTAACTGTCAGACAGGTCTGCATGTGCTGAACACTAATTGTGTCCAGATGCTGCCACGCACTTCCCGCCATCATTTTGTATGATCCCAAAATCTCATCGAACGATGTCCCCGGTGTCGCGTTCTCAGTTTCCGCCGCATCAGCCAGAGCAGATGCCGTTACGAACTCATCCGGCTGATCTGCAAACGTCGTTTTTTGTTTTGCTTGTCCTGCTTGATTGGTCACATTAGTTCTCCTCTGACCGATTATCCCATCGTTAACGACCTGCACGGGGCTGAGGCGTCCAGTCAAGCACCTGGCGTACTCCTTCCTACTGCAAGCTTGGATTGAGTCTGACGATTTATCCTTGATCTGCATCAATCCCTTAAAGTATCCAAACAATCTTCTAGTGTTACAACTTGAGACGCTCACCTTGAGATAGTTCGGATCGATCCGATCCATTTGTTCTCTTGTGGTTCTGTCGTATATAAGGAAACTTATCTACGACAGACCTCTCTTGTTATTGAATTTGGCTTGAGGCTCAACGCACGCAAGGCGCGGTAATTTATGCAAAAAACGTATTTATTAACCAAAAGTGCCCAGAATGACCTTGGTCGGTCCACCAAATTATTCTGGAATAAAAATCAATTGTTTATGTCATAGACAACGGAATGAAGTCGGGCACTAAGCAACCCTTCAATGTTTGGCCCCCAGAGCTACAAGCTCAAGAACCAAATCATCCCCTTGTCCGGAGGCCTTAGCAGCAAGAGACATAGCAGTTTCGCCTGTGTCACTTACTCGATTTATATCAGCCCCCTTTGATACAAGTAATTTTAACATCTCAACGCGTGGCCCTCCGGTTGCAGCCATATCCGCCAACCAATGAAGGGCTGTGTAACCGCGATATTCGTCCTTCACGTTCGGATCAAATCCTGCGTTCAAGCACTGCTGTAAATCGCCAACACTGCCACAGTATGCAGCGTAGTGAAGTTCATTCATTCCACGCTTACCAATTCCGGGGCTAAAGAGTTTCGGTTTATCTTCGGGACTCATTGTTCATGCTCGCAATCCACAGATCAAGCCACGACGTTGCCTGAAAAATGCAGTACAATAAGTGCTGACGTCTTCCCCATTGTGTCGCCATAGGGAGATAGAGTCCTTAGGTTAAGATAGTCATGTTCCGCTCCATGAGCAAGCGACGGGCTGCGCGACCGCAAGAGTCGAGCGCAGACCGGCGCGGCAGGCCGCCGGGGTTTGGTTGTCGAGGCTGCCATGGGGCCGGATATTGTTGTAATCCTGCCGCCACGTCGCAATGAGCCGCCGAGCGGCAGCGAGGCTCTCGAACACTGGCTCGTTCAGGCATTCATCCCTGATCCTGCTATTGAGGCTCTCGGTGAAGCCGTTTTCCCTGGGCTTGCCCGGTGTGATGTAATGCCATTCGACGCCGTTCTGTTGTGCCCAGAGGAGAATAGCGCGGCTGGTCAGCTCGGTGCCATTGTCACTGACGATGCAAAGCGGCCTGCCGTAACGAGCCACAAGGACATCTAACTCACGGGCAACCCGCGCCCCGCCAGTCGACGTGTCCGCCGCCAACGTCAGACACTCCCGGCTGCATTGATCCATGACGCTCAGAATACGAAACCGGCGGCCATCCGAGAGTTGGTCGCTCAGAAAATCCAGCGACCACACCTGAGTAAGGCTGTCCGGCTTCGGCAACGGCAACCGTGTGCCAGGGGCCCGTTTGCGGCCCTTCCGGCGCTTCACCATCAGTCCTTCTTCACGGTAGAGGCGGCATATCTTCTTCAGGTTGTGAACATGCCCTTCACGGCGCAGCATCACCGCAATCCGCTTATAGCCGAACCGCCGCCGCTCAGCCGCGATACGCCGCATCGCTTCGCGTAGAGCATGGTCGTCCTTGCGTGATTGATAGCTGATCCGCCGTCGTGAGGCATCGGCCACTCGGCAAGCCCGCCGCTTGGAGAAGCCGTAGCGTTCCTTCGAATACGCCACGGCCTTCCTCTTCGCTTTGGGCTTTACCAGTTTTTTGAGAGCAGATCCTGCAGCGCCACTTTGTCGAGGCTTAAATCCGCGACCAGCTTCTTCAGCTTCGCGTTTTCGCTTTCCAACGCGCGCAGCTTCTTCGCGTCCGACACCTCCATGCCGCCATACTTGGCCTTCCAGTTATAGAACGTCGCGTCGCTGATCCCATGCTTGCGGCACAGAGCCGCCGTTTTGGCCCCAGCCTCCGCTTCCTTCAATACCCGAATAATCTGTTCTTCCGCAAACCGCTGCTTCATCAGTCTGCTCCTTATTCAGGGTTGCAGACTCTACCTCATCTTGGCGACATTGGCCGGGAGAACGTCACTCCCCTTGCGGGAGGAGTTAGGGGAGGGGTTGGTTCAGCGCGTACAATGTTTGTTATCGAACCCCTCACCAAGAGAATCTAGCGCGTAACAACGCACAGATTCTCTATCCATGAATGCTTTGCATTCAAATCCCGCAGGGGGAGAGAAAAAGTCCGCCTCGCTAGCCCTCCGTCCCCGCCAGTTTGCCGCCTACGCGAACGGGGCGGATGGATTGCGCGAGGCCGGTTTGGTCGTGCGTCACGATATAACAGCCGCAGAGCGTGGCTTCGCCATCGGCGGGGCTGAGCCGGTCGGTCGGCAATTTGCGGGTGAATTTGGCGATGGGGATGTCCTTCTTCATGCCGATGACGCTGTCATAATCCCCGCACATGCCGGCATCGGTCTGATAGGCGGTGCCGCGCGGCAGCACGAGCGCGTCCGCCGTCGGCACATGGGTGTGGGTGCCAACGACGGCGGAAACCTTGCCATCAAGACAATGCCCAAAAGCCATTTTTTCCGAACTCGCCTCGGCGTGGAAATCCACGAAGATCGCCGCCACGCTTTGCCCTAGCCGGTAAGCAGCGAGGAACTTTTGCGTGACGCCGAAAGGGTCATCATGCGCTTCCATGAACAGGCGGCCGATAACATTGAGGATCAGGATTTTCTGCCCTGCCGCCGTGGTGATGATGGTGTGGCCGCGCCCCGGCGCGCCTTCCGTCAGGTTCAGCGGGCGCAGCAGGTTCGGCTCCTGGTCAATCTGACCGAGCAGCTCGCGCTGATCCCACACATGATTGCCGGTGGTGACGCAATGCACGCCCAGCGTAAACATCTCCTGCGCGATAGCGCGCGTGATACCGAAGCCGGCGGCCGCGTTCTCGCCATTCGCGATCACCACATCCGGCTGCAGCGCGGCGCGCAGTGCGGGCAGATGCTTCGCCACCGCCTCCCGCCCCGACCGGCCGACAATATCGCCCAAGAATAGAATTTTCACGCCATGCTCCTGTTTAAGCGCCAATTATAGGGCGATATGACGGAAAAGATAGCCAGGGATAGGCAACTTCTCTATGGTGCGCGCCTGTTATCAAGAGGCTCCCATGCAAAACAATACCGCACGCAACTGCCAGCCCAATATCGCGCTTGAGGTCTGGGGTCTGACGGATTTTCTGCTCAAGACGCGGCTGACGCAGGCGTTGGAAGCGGGCGTCTCGCGCTATCCCGTCCACCGCACGCTGCGGTTCGCGGCGCGCCGCGAGCAAGAGGCTTTATTCGACGATTTCGCGCTCAGCCTGGGCTGGGCGGCGCAGCGCGTCGGCGCCAACACGGTCATCCTGGACGCGCCGGGGTTGTTCATTACGGCGGAAGGCAGCCGCAAGGCAGATTACTGCTCCTGCCGCTTTCACCTTTGGGCAGAGAGCATTGCGCAGGCGGAGACGGCAAAACAAAAAGTTTTGGCGCTGGTCGAGGCGCAGCGCATCCGTGAGCCGATGTTTTCGATCGATTGGCATTTTCTGACTGGAAAAAATGAATTGGAAAGCGCCAGCATCGAGGAGATGGCGGATGATGTTCTGCATGACGAGGCCTATCCCGAAATCACCGGCGGCGTGCAGGATTTTGTCGCCCGTTATATCGCGGCGCCGGAAACCGTGCTGGTGCTGCAGGGACCGCCGGGCACCGGCAAGACGCGCCTGATCCGCGCCATTCTAGGCGCGCTGTCGCGGCGCAATGGCGGCGAGGCGCAGGCGCTCTATACCGGGGACAAGCGCGCGCTGGAGAATGACGAAATCTACGTCAAATTCATCACCGGCTATGACGACGCCTTCGTGGTGGAGGATGCCGACCATCTTTTGCGGCCGCGCGCGGAAGGCAACGAGCATCTGCATCGGTTTCTGGCGATTGCCGACGGCGTGGTACGGGCGCAGGGGCGGAAGATCATCTTTTCCACCAATCTGCCGAATATCGGCGATCTCGATGACGCGTTGATCCGGCCAGGGCGATGCTTCGCGCTCATTCAGGCGCGTGAGCTTTACTGGCGTGAGACGGAGAGGCTGGTGGCGAAGCTGGCGGGTGAAGCAGCCAAGCAGGCGCGCGCCCTGGAAGCGTTGCGCGCAGCCAGCCGCGAGAGCCATGCGTTGGCCACTGTCTATAAAGCATTGGCGGCTTAGCTTTAATCTGCTGCGGCAATCTGCGCTGTTTAGCCGTCCTTGAAACCGACAGGCCTGCACCTACTTGATGTAGGTCGATAATCCATTCATCCGAGGAGAATGTTATGCGTTTAGTCAATAAGGTCGCTTTGGTCACCGGCGGGGCGCGCGGCATCGGCGCCGCTACGGCGCTGAAACTGGCGCAGGAAGGGGCGGACGTCGCGCTGACCTACAGCAAATCCGCGGCAGCGGCGGAAAAGGTGGCGGAAGCTATCAAGGCACTGGGGCGCAAAGCCCTGGTCATCAAGGCCGATGCCGGCCAGCCGGATGCCATGGGCGCGATGGTGGAGACCGTGGTCAAGCAGTTCGGCAAGCTCGATATCCTGGTCAACAATGCCGGCGTGTTCGAAGGCGGCGGCGCCATCGGCGCGATTGACGCGGCGCAGTTTGAGCATCAGCTCAATGTCAATGTCCGCGCGGTCTTCACCACCACCCAAGCGGCCATCAAGCACCTGAAAGCCGGCGGCCGCATCATCAATATCAGCAGTGTGCTGGGTGAGCGCGGCATCTTCCCGGGCGTGAGCGCCTATGCCATGACGAAGTTCGCGGTGGCGGGTATGACGCGCGGCTGGGCGCAGGATCTGGCGCTGCAAAACATCACGGTCAACGCCATTCTGCCCGGGCCCATCGCCACCGACATGCTGCCGGACGGCGCCGACCAAGTGGCGGCGATGAAGCGCGCCGGCAAGCCGGAAGAGGTGGCGAACGTCATCGCCTTCATCGCCAGCGACGAGGCCAGCTACGTCACCGGCGCCACCATTCCGGTGGATGGCGGCGCCAATGCGTAAGGTTTAGGCCGCGGCGGCCAGTGTGCTGCCCGCGGCTGCTTCCATCTCCAAGGTCACGGCGGCGGCGTGCATGATGGCGGCGATGCGCACGGCGTCCTGCACCATCTCCGCCGTCGCGCCCTTGGCCAGCACTTCATGCTCATGGCTTTCGATGCACATGCCGCAGCCATTGATGGCGGAGACGGCCAGCGACCACAGTTCAAAATCCAGCTTGTCCGCGCCCGGGTTGCCCAGTGCCGTCATGCGCAGGCGCGCCGGCATGTTGCGATATTGCGCGTTGCCCACCAGATGGGTGAAGCGATAATAAATATTGTTCATCGCCATCAAGGACGCGGCGATTTTGGCAGCCTGCAGCGCCTCCGGCGAGAGGTGCGGCGCGGCTTCGGCCAGCACGGCCTGGTAAAGCGCCGGATTGCGACAAGCGGCGGCAGCGGCCACGGCGCAGCCCCAGAGCTGCTGCGGGTTCAGGCTGGCAATCGTGGTGATGCCGCCGAGATTCAGGCGGATATCGCGGGCATAGTCCGGCAAACGGTCTTTGATGGTCTCGATATTCATCGTTATCTCCCAGAAAAAAGGCCGCGCAAACCATGATGGCGTTGCGCGGCCTGGATTGGTTCATCAAGCGATCAGGCCGCCTTCAGCGTGTCCTGACCCTTCTGCCAGTTGCAGGGGCACAGCTCGTCGCTCTGCAGCGCGTCCAGCACGCGCAGCACTTCCTGCGTGTTGCGGCCGACATTGAGATCGGTCACCGAGACGAAGCGGATGATGCCCTGCGGGTCAACGATATAGGTGGCGCGCATGGAGACGCCGGCATTCTTGTCCATGATGCCCAGCGCCTGGCTCAACTCGCGCTTGATGTCGGCCAGCATAGGGAACGGCAGATTCTTCAAATCAGCGTGGCTGTTGCGCCAGGCGAGATGGACGAATTCGCTGTCAATGGAAGCGCCCAGCAGCTGCGCGCCGCGATCGGCAAAGTCCTTGTTCATCTTGCCGAAGGAAGCGATTTCGGTGGGGCAGACGAAAGTGAAATCCTTCGGCCAGAAGAACACCACCAGCCACTTGTCCTTATAGGTCTGGTTGGTCACGTCCTTGAAGGCGCTCTTCAAATCATTGCCGGTCACGGCAGTCATGGCGAATTGCGGAAACTGGTCACCAATCGTCAACATCGGGCGAAACTCCTGCTTGGGTTAACGGTTTTGCTGCGTCCGGCTTAGACTGCCAGCGCTGCATGGCAGTGTTATAGGCCGGTCGTGACGCTTTGCCAAGGGTAAATTAGAATTATTCTAAGTAACACCCTTACCTATTTGAGTGCTCTGTGTGGCAAATCGTAGTCACTCTGATTGGTCAATCATGCTCATTGCAAATTTTATGCAAATCTGGTGCCAAATTCACTCGTTTGGCAAGAAACCGTTAACGCCTGCCCCGTAAAGTCGGCGCATGAGCCTGAACCAGCGCCTTGATCTCCGTCAGTCCCAGTCCTTGGTGATGACGCCACAATTGCAGCAAGCCATCAAGCTGTTGCAAATGTCCAACCTTGAACTCCAGGATTTCGTGCAAACGGAGCTGGAGACCAACCCGCTGCTCGAACGCGCGGAAACCGACAACGACGCGCCCGCCATGCACGAAACCGTGCCGACCGAACCCGAACAGCCGGAACCCGCCGCTTTCGACGCTCCGCTCGCTGAAACCCCGCGCACGGAGCCGGACGCTTTCGCCCAAGAAACCCCGCTGGACACCGACTTTGATAATGTCTGGGCGTCCGACCGCCCCAGCGGCACAGCGGCGCACAACATCAGCGATGATGATTTTTCTTTCGAGCAAACCCTGCCCGCCGCCACCAGCCTGCGCGACCACCTCAGCGCCCAGATAGACTGCGACTTCGCCGATCCTCTCGAGCGCCTCATCGGCATTGCGCTACTCGATATGCTGGACGACAACGGTTTCCTGCCGCCCGAGTTGGATTTAGTGCGCGCCCAACTGGGAGCGACGCCGGAGCAATTTGACCGCGTTATCGCCAAACTGCAGCGCTGCGATCCCGTCGGCATCTTCGCCCGCGGCCTCGCGGAATGCCTGGCGCTCCAGCTGCGCGAGCAAAACCGTTACGACCCGGCCATGGCCGCTTTGCTCGATAATTTGCCGCTTGTCGCCGCCCGCGACCACAAAAAGCTGCAGCAGCTGTGTGGCGTGGACGCGCTTGACCTCGCGGACATGCTGACGGAACTCAAGCGTCTCAACCCGCGCCCCGCCCAGGCCTTCGCGCATGACATCACGCAGACCCTGATACCCGATGTGTTGTTGCGCCCCCTGCCCGGCGGCGGCTGGCAGGTAGAACTCAACCCAGAAAACCTGCCCCGCGTTCTCGCCAACGAACATTATTATCAGCGCCTGACCGCCGGCGTAAAAATCAAGGCCGAGCGCGATTATATCCAGGAACGCTGGCAACAGGCCAATTGGCTGGTCAAGGCGCTGCATCAGCGCGCCACCACTATCCTCAAGACCGCCAGCGCCATCGTGCAGCAGCAGGACAATTTCTTCGTCCATGGCGTCACGCATCTGCGCCCGCTCACGCTGCGCCAGATCGCCGAGGATGTGGCGATGCACGAATCCACCATCAGCCGCGTCACCACCAGCAAATATATCGCCACGCCGCGCGGCATCTTTGAGCTGAAATATTTCTTCACCAACGCCATCGCCGCCACGGATGGCGGCGATGCCCTGGCCGCCACCGCCGTGCGCCACCGCATCAAAACCCTGATCGAGGCCGAAGCGCCGAACGCCATCTTGCCCGATGATCGCATCGCGGCGTTGTTGCAGCAGGAAGGCATCGCCATCGCCCGCCGCACCGTCGCCAAATACCGCGAAGCGATGCACATCCCTTCCTCCGCCGCGCGTCGCCGTTCGGCCGCAGGCGCGGCGGGAATAGTTTCAGAATCAGCGCGTTAGGCATTTTTTTTGGCGACCCTGCGGCAAGAATCCGCTTGGGCGCCGCCATCCCTATGCTATAGTCAGCCAGATAGGGTCTGCCGCGCCAAGCGGCATCCAACCAGGGAGCGGGAACATGCAATTGACGGTCAAAGGCAAGCAGCTCGATGTCGGCGACTCGCTGCGCCAGCACGTCGCGGATAATTTGCAAGAGACGGTCAAGAAATACTTCAGCACCCCCATAGACGCCCACGTCACCTTCTCGCGCCAATCGCATTTGTTCCAGGCCGATATCCTGGTTCACGCCGGCCGCGGCATCACGCTGCAAAGCACCGCCGGCGCCAACGACCCCTATGTGGCGTTTGACGAAGCCTCGGCCAAAATGGGCAAGCGCCTGCGCCGCCACAAGACGCGCCTGAAAGATCACCACCGCCAAGATGCGCCGCCGCCCGCCGCCGAGGCCGCCGTCATGGCGCAATACAATGTCCTGCATGGCGAAGCGGAAACCGCGGAAGAAGCGCCGGCCAATCCCGTCGTCGTTGCCGAAATGACCACGCCGATTGAAATGCTGACCGTCAGCGAAGCCGTGATGCGCCTCGATCTCGGCGATCTGCCCGCCTTGCTGTTCCGCAACCGCTCGCACGGCCAGCTGAACATGATCTACCGCCGCGCCGACGGCCATATCGGCTGGGTTGACCCCGCGCAGCACATCGCCGTCAATCAGACCCCGCGCCAGAGCAAGACGGGTTGAGGAGTTCCTACCATGCAGGATTTGCTTGCCCCCGCCCATATTCTCATCGGCCTGGATTGCACCAGCCGCAAACAGCTGTTTGAGGAAATCGCCGACTGCCTGGCGCCGGACACCGAACTCAGCAGCCACGCCATCGTCAACACGCTGTGGGAGCGGGAACAGCTGGGCACCACCGGCATGGGCAACGGCGTGGCCATTCCCCATGGCCGCATCGGCGGCATCAGCCGCGTCTATGGCTGCGTGGCGCTGCTGGATCAACCCTTGGACTTCAGCGCCGCCGACGGTGCGCCGGTTGACCTCGTCTTCGCCCTGCTCGCCCCCGCCGAAGCCGGCGCCGACCATCTACGCGCCTTAGCGGAAGTGTCGCGCATCCTCCGCAACCCAGACTTCTGCACCGATTGCCGCCAAGCCCGCGATAAAGACGCGCTCTATCGCTTGCTCATCAACGAAGCGACGGCCACAGCGGCTTAGGCCAAAATTACTTTCCAGATTAGGAAGTGGTTTGCAGGTGTGCGTGACTGTCATTTTGAAAATGACACGGTGCGTATCTACCGGGCTAGCCGCAAGCCTTTCTGACTGTTGCAGAGGGGGAAGTAGTGTGAGGAAGCGTCTTGGCCTCTGTGCGGTGCAACCTGCCAGCATCACAGTTTCGGATGGCGCTTGAAGAAGTCCCAAACCACATCAGCGCCGTTGAATTCGCGGCATACGGTGCCGACGAGTGACTGTGGCAGATATTGCTTGCCGTTTGGCCAGGTGTGGCCGGCGCCTTCCAATCGATAGACCATCACCTCAGTGCCGGCCTGGCCGTTGGGGTAAGTTTGTTTGATGACGTTGCAATTATCATCCGGCACGGCGTCAATCGTGCCCAGTGCCGTGGGTTGCAAGGCTGTCTGGTTGTGCTGCGCCCATTTCGCGGCGGCGGCGTCAACGCCCAGAATGCGGCCGCGCCTCCAGGAGCCGAACACCGTGATGTCGCCGCCGGCATAAGGCACCAGCGTGTCATCGGTGCCGTGGGTGAGCAGCACCGCGACCGGCGCTGTCGGCGCGAAATGAGGGGCGAAAGGCTCGGCGATGCCGCCCGCCACCGGGGCGATGGCGGCCAAGCGATTGGCCAGTTTGGCGCCGAGATAATGCGAAAAGACGCCGCCATTGCTGAGGCCGGTGGCGTAAACGCGCTTGCCATCTATTTTGTGACGGCGGGCGATATCGTCGAGCAAGGCGGTTATGAAGGCGACATCGTCAATCTTGTCGCGCTGTGCTGCCACGGCCTGCAACTCGCGGCCGTCATTCCAGTTTTTGCGATAGGCGGCGGGATAAGCCACCAGAAACCCTTCCCGATCCGCCACCGCGCTGAAACCGGTATCGCGCTCCGCAAAATCCGGCGTGCCGCCGCCGCCATGGAAGACCAGCACCAGTGGCACGGGGCGTTCCGGCAGATGGGGTGGCACATGCAGGGCATAGGCGCGCTGCAACCCGCCGGATGTCAGCGTGTGCAGCGTGGTATTTTCTCCCAGCGTTTTACCAACGGTGGCGCAGGCCGTCAGCAGCAGGCTGCCGGTGAGAAAGACCACCAACACTCTGGTCAACATTGGCGGCACTTTGTCAAAATATCAGCGCGCATCTGCTCATGATAACGGCCAAGACAACCGCTTCCGTCGCCGCAGCAAAAGCCCGCGAGGCTTGCGACAAAGATCAATTCTTGTTGAGCAGCCGATCAATATAGCCGCGTTCGTCCTTCGGCCGTTCATATTCGCCGCTGCGTTTGCGGAGTTCGTCCAGGATTTTACGGGCTTTTTGCACATCCTGCTCGTCCGGCACCTTGACTTTGTCATCAACGGCGCCCTTGCCTTTGTCTTTGTCCGGGCGGCTGAAGGGATTGCGCTCTTGCCCTTCTTTGCCTTCCTGCCCGCCCGACGGCAGGAAGGTCAGCTGCTTTTGCAACTGCTGCTTCATTTTCTCGGCCATGTCCTTCAGCGCCTGCAGCGTTTTATTTTGTTCGGATTTGGCTTGCGGCCATTCCTCTTGCCCTAGCTTTTGCTGCGCCGATTTCATGCCTTGATCGGCCGTGCCCAATTGTGGCGGCGGGTCTTGCTCTTTCTCCGCCATATCGTTGGCGATTTTGCCGAGTTTCTCGCGCAATTCCTGCTGTTGTTGCGCCAGACCCGCGGCGGATAAATCTTCCCGCTTTTCCGTGCCGCTGGCGCCTGGCTTGCCGTTCTTGTCCGGGCTGCTCGCAGCGGCGCCTTGCTGCTGCCCTTCTGGCTGGCCAGGGGCTTGGGTGGTTTCATTGCCGCGATCCGGCGGCGGGCTATCTTGCGGTTGCGGTTTTTGTGCTTGTTGCTGTTGTTGTTCTGGTTGCGGCTGCGGTTTTTGCGTCTGTTGCTGTTGCTGCGGTTGCGGCTCATCATCGTAATTTTCGCGCGGCACCGGCGAGGCATAGGGCTTTTTTTCCTCGCCAGGTTTTGGCGCCGGCTGCTGCTGCCCCTGCTGCTGCATTTCCTGCCGCCGCTGTTCGGCCTGCTGCTGTTGTTCCTGCTGCTGCGCTTTGCCGGTTTGTTCCTGCAGTTTTTCCTGCTTCTCAATCAGTTCGCGCATCTGCTTCAGCGCTTCCAGGTCTTTTTGCTGCTGCTCCGTCATCGGCTCCATGTTGCGCATCTGATCCAGCATCTTCTGCAATTCCTGCAGTTTCTGCTGCGCGGCTTCATGCGCGCCGGTTTGCGCCAAATCCTGAATCTCCTTGATCTTGTCCATCATCTCGCGGGCGAATTGCTGGCCTGCTTCGTCCATCAGGTCTTGCGGAATATCCTGCGCTTCGGGCGGCAGGTTGCGCGCCAGGCTTTGCATATAATCGGCCAACGCCTGCTGCAACTCCTGCATCTTCTGCTGAATTTTCTCCGGGTCGGCTTTTTCCGCCAGCGCCTGCTCCAGCGATTGCTGCGCCTGGCGCAGCTTTTCTTCCGCCTGCGTGACGCCGCCGGTATCCAGATGCAGCGCCATTTGCCACAAAGTGGTGGCCACCGGCGTTAGGTTCTCATGGTCGCGATCATGATACATGCGCACCGCGGTGCTGCGCATCCCGAGCAGGATGCGCGGGTCGCCGCGATAACGCGACGCATCCTGCGCCAGCACCACCAGCTGGTTGAGCGTCGGCTTCCATTCCGCGTTGGGGTCGAGCAGCAGCTTCTTGCGCATCTCCGCCAGCTGGCGCGCCAGCGGGTCGGTGAAGCGATGCTCCGGCAAGGTCAGCGACACGCTGCCGCTGCGGCCGGTCTGCCCGGCCTGATCGGCGGCTTCGAGTACCAGATTGACCGGCATTCCCGCCCAGAGGTTGATGCCGAGCGGCAGGCTGGTCTTGCCTTCCAGGCTTTTCTGCCCGGCGCCGGAGAGCGCAAAGGTCTGCGGCTCTGCCGGCAGGCCGACAGCGCTGACCGCGAGGCTCATCACCGCCTGCACCTGCGTCAGGCCGTAATCATCTTCCACCCGATATTGCAGTTCCACATGATCCTGCTTGTCCGCCTCCGGCGGCGACAGCCAGTTGGCCTGCGGCGCCTTGTCCGGCACATAGGTCACCGGCCAGCGCGCCAGGGTCATCCAGCCACTAGTGATTTTCAGCAGACTGGTGGCCGGCATGGTCATATCCAGCGTGAAGTTCTGTTCGCCGGATTTGACGAAGGGCGTCTCGGCGCCGTCGGTGACCAGCAGCGGTGCCTCATCCACTTCCGCGACGCGCAGCGCCAGTTTGCTGCCAGCCGGAATGCTCCATTCTTTGTTGGCGGCGATCTTGCCGTTTTCCGCCAGCAGAATCGGCGGCTGGCCGGTATAAGGCGGCGGCGTCACCCAGGCGGTGATTTTCGCCGCCGGGCCGAGATGCAATTCGTTTGACGCCACAGGCGTCACGGCACGCTCAAGGCGGGCGCCGAACTCCCCGCGCCCCGTCACCAGCGCCAGCAGCAGCAGCGCGCTTATGCCGAGGCGCGCATAATAAGGATCGGCGCCATGGATGCTGAAAGCGGGCAGCGGCAGCTGCAGTTTTTGCAAGGCCTGGCGCGCCCGTTCCTGGTGGCGCTGCCACAGGGTTTTGACGGCGCTGTCTTGCTGCGGATAGACCGGCTCGGCCGTCAGCGCTTCATACGGGAAATTTTGGACGGCGTTGGCGGCTTCTACCCGGCGGGCAGCGGCCGCCAGGGACGGCAATTTCCAGCCCGCGCCCGTGCCACGCAAGGCCAGCAGCGCCGCAGCGCAAAACAGCGTCAGCACGACGAAGTGGACAAAACTCGGCAGGTAACGAAACAGATCGAGCCAGGACAGCGCTAGAAACAGACCCAGAACACAATAAAACCGCCAGCAGAGGCGCAGATTTTGCTCCAGCAGCAGCAGCCAGCGCGTACCAGTCAGCAGCACCGACCCAGGCAGGGGCGGCGCTAGTTGCGTGTCGGTCAAGACGCTGCGGTGGCGGATCGGTTCGTCTTCGCTCATCGGTTTCCGCGCTCAAACAAGCGCGCACTATAGCTTATTTCTGTGGTTTGACGGTAGCAAAAAGGCGCGGCTGGCGACCGCGCCTTTGCCGGACAAGGCTTTGTCAGGCCATTATTTTGCCGCCATCATGGCCACCGCCGTGTCGCCCATGCGGTTGGAGAAGCCCCATTCATTGTCATACCAACTCATGACGCGCACGAAGCTGCCGCCCATGACCTTGGTCTCAGCCAGGGCGAAGATGGAGGAGCGCGGGTCATGGTTGAAGTCGGTGGAGACCAGCGGCTCGTCATAGGTGCCGAGAATGCCTTTCAGCTCACCGTCGGCCGCCGCTTGCACCGCCTTGTTGATCTCTTCCACCGTGGTGGTGCGGCTGGCCACGAATTTCAAATCCACCACCGAGACGTTGGGGGTCGGCACGCGGATGGCGGTGCCGTCCAGCTTGCCCTTCAATTCCGGCAGCACTTTGCCTACCGCCTTGGCCGCGCCGGTGGAGGTCGGAATCATGTTCAGGGCCGAGGCGCGGGCGCGATGCAGGTCGCTGTGCATGGTGTCCACCACGCGCTGGTCGCCGGTATAGGAATGGATGGTGGTCATGAAACCGTGTTCGATGCCCACCAGTTTTTGCAACACCGAAGCCACCGGTGCCAGGCAGTTGGTGGTGCAGGAGGCGTTGGAGACGATGGTATCGCTGGCCTTGAGCTTGGCGTGGTTCACGCCATAGACCACGGTGATGTCCTCATCCGTCGCGGGGGCGGAGATCAGCACCTTCTTGGCGCCGGCGGTCAGATGCTTCGCCGCGTCGTCGCGCTTGGTGAAGCGGCCGGAACATTCCAGCGCCACGTCAATCTTCATCTCGCCCCAGGGCAGCTTGGTCGGGTCAGCCACCTGCACCGCCATCAGCTTCTTGCCGTTGACCAGCAGATGGTCGCCTTCCGCCACCACGCTGCCGCCGAAGCGGCCATGCACGGAGTCATATTTCAGCAGATGGGCGTTGGTGACGGTGTCGGCCAAATCGTTGATGGCCACCACCTCGATATCCGTGCGGCCGGATTCCACCAGCGCGCGATAGACCAGCCGCCCGATGCGGCCAAAACCATTGATAGCGACGCGAATTGCCATTATTCATACTCCTGAAAAACATGGGATTTTTTACGGGCACAGCATAGCGGCCGGATGGCAAAATGCAACAGCACCTGCACGTGACCAAGTGCTGCAGGCTTAGCCCCCGTATGTCACGACATTCCTGTTGACCATGGCAATTGCCGCGATGACAATCAGGCGCTCTGCAACAACTTCCGCGCCGCCGCAACGATGGCGGTCGTCGTGATGCCGAATTTTTCATATAGCACCGGCGCGGGCGCCGAAGCGCCGAAACCGGTCATGCCGATGAAGGCGCAACCTTGACCATTCAGATAGCGCGACCAGCCGAAGCCGCTGGCAGCTTCACAAGCCACACGCGGCGCCGTGCCCAGCACTTGCGCTTGATAGTCAGCACTTTGCTGGTCAAACAATTCCCAGCAGGGCATGGAAACCACGGCGGCCTGGATGCCCGCTTTGGCCAATTCCGCCCGCGCTGCCACTGCCAGATGCACCTCGGAACCCGTGGCCAGCAAGGTCACTTGGCGCGCGCCTTCGGCTTCCTGCAGCACATAGGCGCCGCAGGATGTGAGGTTTTCCGGACAGACCTGACCGTCGCGGCCACGCAGCGTCGGCAGGTTTTGGCGCGTCAGGCTGATGAGGCTCGGCGCGTGGTGCAGCGCCAGCGCCGCCGCCCAGCATTCCGCGGTCTCGATACCGTCGCAGGGGCGAAACACATGGAGGTTGGGAATGGCGCGCAAGGCCGCGAGATGCTCCACCGGCTGATGCGTTGGCCCATCTTCGCCCAGGCCGATGCTGTCATGAGTCATAACGTAAATGACGCGCTGATGCATGAGCGCCGAAAGCCGGATGGCCGGCCGGCAATAATCGGCGAATTGAAGGAAAGTGCCGGCATAGGGCACCACGCCGCCATGCAGCGCCATGCCGTTCATGGCGGCCGCCATGCCATGTTCGCGCACGCCATAATGGATATATCGGCCGCCGTAACTGCCGGCCTGGATGGCGCCGAAATTCTTGACCTGGGTGTTGACCGAACCGGTGAGGTCGGCGGAGCCGCCGATGAGTTCCGGGATGAGCGGCAACAAAGTTTCTAGCACGTCGCCGGAACATTGGCGGGTGGCGCGGCTGGGTTTTTCGGCGGCGTATTTGGTCATCAGTTGCGTTAGAGCGGGCGCTACCGTTGCTGGCACTGTGCCTTGAAGTGCAGCATCAAAAACCGCCTTATGCGCGCTGCCCTGATAGCGTTGCAGCCAGGCGCTGTGCGCCAGCTGGCAGCGGCCGGCAAAACCGCGCCAGGCGTTCAGCACCGGTTCCGGCACCGTGAAAGGCGGATGATTCCAGCCCAGAGCCTGGCGGGTCGCGGCAGTTTCCGTGGCTCCCAGCGGCGAGCCGTGGCTGTCTTTGCTGCCGGCCTTGCCGGGCGAGCCGAAGCCGATGGTGGTGCGGCAGGCGATGAGGCTGGGCCTGTCGCTCTGCAGCGCCGCCTGTGTTGCTTTGGCAATCGCGGCCGGGTCGTGCCCGTCAATCTGCTGCACACTCCAGCCATAGGCCGAGAAACGCTGCGCCGTGTTTTCTGTGAAAGACAAATCGGTCTTGCCGTCAATTGAGATGCCGTTATCGTCATAATAGACGAGGAGACGATTCAGTTTGAGGTGACCCGCGAGCGACGCCGCCTCATGACTGATGCCTTCCATCAAATCGCCGTCCGAGGCGATGACATAAGTGTGGTGATCCACCAGGTCTGCGCCGAAACGAGCAGCCAGAATCCGCTCAGCCAAGGCCATGCCGACCGCCGTGGCGATGCCCTGCCCCAACGGGCCGGTGGTGGTTTCGATACCCAGATCAACATCGTTTTCTGGGTGGCCGGGCGTCTTGCTGCCCCATTGGCGGAAATTTTTAATCTCCTCCAGAGTCATGTGCTGATAGCCGGTGAGGTAATTCACCGCATAAAGCAGCATCGAGCCGTGGCCGGCGGAGAGGACAAAACGGTCACGATCCGGCCAATGCGGGTCAAGCGGATTGAATTTGATGAATTTTTGCCACAGCACCGTCGCCACATCGGCCATGCCCATCGGCATCCCAGGATGGCCAGATTTCGCCTGCTCCACCGCGTCAATGGCCAAAAAACGAATGGCATTGGCCAGATCAGGGGGGGTGGGGGCGGTGTGCAACTCGGTGGGAGCAGTCATGCGGCAATAGCTTTCAGCAATATGAATGGCTTGGACGGCAAAATGCCCTGCCGCCCCCTTCCCGTCAACCGGAGTCTTAATTTGTACAGACGGTTGGACAGGTTATCGGCATAACTCTATAGTTTCTGAGACTATCGTAGCGGCATGGCAGTCTTTATGTTGCATTTGCACCAAGTTTCCGGCACAACACCACTACATTTTGGCGCGTAGCATCCCTGGAGGCTCTCGCCCGTGCATTCCGCGAGTAGGTCGCCCGCACGTCAACCGACCATGTAAGGGAGCATCACCATGGCAAAGCTTGCCACACTTTCCGCTGACCTGCGCGCCCGTTCCGGCAAAGGCGGCGCCCGCGCCACCCGCCGTTCAAGCCAGGTTCCTGCCGTCATTTATGGCGACAAGCAGGCGCCGGTCTTGATCGCTATTGAGCAGAAGCTGATGGAGCGGGAAATCAACCGCGCCGGCTTCTTCACCCATCTTTATGAAATTGACGTCCAGGGCAAGAAGCACCGCGTGCTGCCCCGCGACGTGCAGTTTGACCCGCTGACTGACCGGCCGCTGCATGTGGATTTCCTGCGCGTCGCCGCCAACACCCGCGTCCGTGTCGCCGTGCCGTTGCATTTCATCAACCAAGACAAGTCGCCCGGCCTTAAGCGCGGCGGCATGTTGAATGCCGTGCTGCATGATCTGGAGATCATGATCAATCCCGATCAGATTCCGGAACATCTGGATATTGACGTCTCCGGCCTGGAAATGAACGCCAGCATTCCGCTCAGTATGGTCAAGCTGCCGCAGGGCGCCAAGAGCGTGCTGGAAGACGGCTTCACCATCGCCACCATCGTGCCGCCGGCCGCCGCCAAGGCGGAGGAAGCGACCACGGCCGCAGCCACGCCAGCCGCCGCCGCGGCGCCAGCTGCGGGCAAAAGTGGCGCCCCCGCCGCCGCCGCGCCCGCTGCTGCCGGCAAGGGCGCTGCGGCGCCGGCCGCCGCCAAGGCCGCCCCGGCCAAGGCTCCGGCCAAGAAGTAATTTGGCTTTATCGCATCGAGCAAATCGGCGCGGCTGCTGCGGCAGCCGCGCATTTTGCTTGCGGTGGCGCGGTTTCCCCCTAATCTTAGCCGCATCCTTCCTCTCCTCCTCCACCCTTGTGCAGGTTGCCTGAATGCCCGAATTTCTCCACCTGATTTGGCTTGGCAAACCGCTGTGGAGCTGGTTCGCTTTCCTGGGCATCGTGTTGACATTGCTGGCGCTGGATTTGGGCGTATTTCACCGCAAGGCACATGAAGTAAATGTCAAGGAGAGCATGCGAAGTTGTGCCTTCTATGGCGCGCTGGGTCTGCTCTTCGCCGTGGCGATTTACTGGCTCTACAGCACCCAGCCCGTTGAAACCATGACGGACAAGCAACTGCAGATCGCCGACGACAGCAAGCGCGGCTGGCAGGCCGTGCAGCTTTATCTGACCGGCTATCTGGTGGAGCTGTCCTTGTCCATGGACAATGTCTTCGTCATCGCGCTGATTTTCGGCTTCTTCAAAATTCCGCAGCGTTACCAGCATCGTGTGCTGTTCTGGGGCATTATCGGCGTTGTGTTGTTCCGCGCCGTGATGATCGGCGTCGGCGCCGCGCTGATTGCTGAATTCAGCTGGCTGATGCTGGTTTTCGGCGTCTTTCTGGTCTATGCTGGCATCAAGATGCTGCGCGCCGGCGACGGCCATGGGCCGGACATCGCGCATAACCCGGTGTTGCTGTTCATCCGACGGCACTTTCCGGTCACG
>CAZBSB010000002.1:0-528 GCA_964494535.1 uncultured Rhodospirillales bacterium | reverse complement strand
TTCATCCGCCAGCGCGACCCCAAGACCAATCGCATGATACTCTATATGACTCCCGCCTTCGTGGCGCTCGTCATGGTGGAATTCGCCGACGTCATCTTCGCGGTGGACAGTGTGCCGGCCATCTTCGCCATCACGCCCGATCCGTATATTGTCTATACCAGCAACATCTTCGCCATCCTCGGCCTGCGCTCGCTCTATTTCACGCTCGCCGCTATGGTCAACCGCTTCGAATATCTCAAATACGCCCTCGCTCTCATCCTCATCATGATCGGCGTGAAGATTCTGCTGGCGGAGGGCATCCACTTCCATCTGCCCAACTGGCTCAGCCTGCTGGCCACTATCGGCCTGCTGGTCGGCGGCGTCGTTTACTCTCTGCATCGCACCCGCCGCCAGGATAAGCAGGAGCCGGTATGAAACTGCTGGTGGGGCTTGGCAACCCCGGCGCAGAATATGCCGCCACGCGCCACAATATCGGCTTTATGGCGCTGGATGCGCTGCATGAGCGCCTGGGCACCGAAAGCTGGCAAC
>CAZBSB010000001.1:22709-33043 GCA_964494535.1 uncultured Rhodospirillales bacterium | reverse complement strand
CAGTGGGGCAGCGGCACCGGCGCCAGCAGCGGCCGGTCGCGCAGGAGCGGCCAGGTCGCCAGGAACATTTTGTAAGCCGGTTTTGCCTCGCCTTTGAAGCCGATGACACCGAAATGATCCTCCCACTCATAAGGATCAGTGCCGCGATCGCGCCAATCATAGATCGTGGTGAGCGGCAGGCCGGCCGCGAGATTGGTTAGATACATGCGCAGCATCAGCGCGGCTTGCTCTTCGCCGCTGAAGTTGCGCCAGCGCGCCGGCGCCGGCGGCTCGCCGCGATGCTGGTTGATGCTGTAGCCCCATTCATCCACCGCCAGCGGCACGGGAGGTTTGTCCTTAGGCTGCCACGGCGCCAGCACTTGCGCGACCTCGGCATAAGTCTTGACGGCAGTCTCCGGCGTGTATGAGCGATAGGGGTGGATGGTGAAAGCGTCCAGGCAGGGCAGGGGGTTGGCCAAGGTGAACAGACCTTGAATAAAATCTAGCTTGATTGTGCCATTGCCGTGCGCGCCCAGCGCGGGGCCGTAAATCTCGGCTTGCGGCACGGCGGCGCGGATGGCCAGGCAACTATCATGCAGCAGCTGGCCGAATTCCGCCGCGTTCACCTCCGGCGGCCAGCCGCCGGGAAAATCCGGTTCGTTCCAGATCAGCCAGGTGAAATGCGTCGCACCGTGCTTGTCTTGAAAATATTTGACGGTGGCGGCGGCGAATACCGAGAAGCCGGCGCGCGTTTCTGCCGTGCGCGGCGCCCGCAAGCGCAGCGAGGGTGGCTGATCCGGCGCGGCAATATTGACTGGATCGCCGGTATAGAGCGCGTTTCCCTGGTTGAGCGTGACATCCAGATGCAGGCCGCGCGCTAGGATATCTGCAACCATGGCGTCGTGATTGAAGACATAGCGTTCCGGATAATCCGGCGCCGCCGGATCCCGCGGCACGGCGTAATCAAACCGATAGACGCCTTTTTCCTTTTCCACCTCAAACCAGGAAATGCCGAGGCGGACGCGGCGGATGCCCAGCGCGGCGATCTGGTCAAGCTCTGGCGCGGTGATGCGCTCGACTTTGATGTTGATGCCGAAGCCGTCGCCAAACTCACGCAGCTGAGCACCAGCGAATACTGTTGCTGGTTGAAGCAGCAGAAAAAGCAAGAATGCGTTGCCGGCCAACGAGTTTAGTTTCGTCATGGCTTGACTGTCCTGCTGTGAGCCTGACTTTTGAGCCATCGGGCTAATTTTTGCTCAAGAAGAGAATAGCTCAATACAGCGATACAGACGGTTACAATGAAAGCCATTACGCCAAAGCAAAACCACTGCCAAATTACCGACATGCCAGTGCTGGCCAAAGCCGCATTAAAACCCATCGAACGCAAGCTAAACACAACCGGCATGTGGATAAGGTAAAAGCTATAGCTAATCGATCCCATAAGCTGTACGCAGCGGCATTGTAACAGAGCATTAAATAGGCTCTTGCCTTGCAGTATGGCCCAAAAATATATGCTGCTGAACAGAGCGGCGAAACCAGCGAGATGGTGAATATGCCAATTTAATTGAGGGCCGAGGATAAGATGCTGGCTGTTCAGCAAAGCTCCCATGATGAACATATAAACAAACAAGGCGAGTAGTTCAATAAGCGGGTGCGGCGATGGCAGTGAATAGGCAGGTCGAAGATGCTTAAGCCAATACGCCCCGACGCCGACAACAAAGAAAATGGCGGCTGGATACATGAAAATTACGAGCACTGCACTAATGATCATGCCTGATAAAATCATCCAATTGCGAGTGCTATTAAGCTGTCTGCTGAACAAGGCTGCAATCATGTAGAATGCCGCTTCGTATGAGAGGGACCAGGCATTAAGTTGCAGTAGAGGCAAGGAAAATATGCCAGGAAGGAAAAATAAATTGCTGAAGAACAATAAGACTCGATCTAGAGAACTCTGATTGGCTGCCCAGTCATACCAGTGGAGGTTGGGGGCAAGAATATACAGTGGCAACTGAATAGCTAGGAATACGGGATAAACACGGATGGCACGGTCAATAAGAAATATTTTAACATTGCCATGTCGTGCAAGGCTGCCGGAAATCAGATATCCACTAATCATAAAAAAAATATTCACGCCGCTTGATAGTGCTTCTGTAAATATGCGGAGTAGAGCAACGGCGTAGCCTGTGCCGCCTACCAGCTGGCTCATGGCGACGACGTGGTAGAGAAACACCATTATCGCAGCGATGCCGCGCAGTCCGTGGAGGTTTAAGTTGTGTTCATGAGGCACAGGTTTGCCATTGAAAATACGAGAGCGATTTATGACCAAGTACTCAGGCCGTCGGTAGCAAAGCAGGGTCTGGCAAGCGGTGCAGCTTTTGCTTCAGCCACTTGGCCAGGCGTTTTTCCAGCAGGCGGTAGCTGATGGTGGCCGCGATAAGTGTACCGATGAGGCCGGTGATGCCGAAGAAGGCGACGCAGAGCCAGACCGGCAACCCTAACTTACCGATAAGTATCTTGGTCACGATCAAGCGCAGCGGGAACATCACGACAGGATGGATGAGGTAGAAGCTGTAGCTGATATCCCCCAGATATTGAGCGACACGGTGCTGCAGGACTCTATCGCAGATGCTTTGGCCTTTGGTCAGAGCATAGAACAAGACAAAGCCGGGCAAGGCAGCGATCAGATAGAGATGACGGATGGTCAGGCCGCCAACCGCGCCGCGCCCGCCGGTGTCGGTGGCGGCGACGACGCCGTGCAAGAGCAAAAGGCTGAACAACGCCAGCAAAACCAGCAGGCCGGAAAATTGAATAAAACGCGGTGGCTGGCCATGCAGCAGGCGGAAGACCAACGCGCCGACCAGAAAGAAGATGGCGGCCGGATAAAGCAGGATGGCGCCGGCCACCAGGGCGACGGACAAAGCCAATCGCCAAGTGCTGAATTGGCGCGCGCACAGGAAATAGATGAAGGCACTCAACATATAAAACGCCGCTTCATAAGACAGCGACCAGGCATTGAGCTGCAGCAGCGGCAGATCGAGAACGCCGGGTAAAAACAGCGCATTGGCCATGAAGGCCTGCAGCCAATCCGTCAAGCTAATGCCAACCATCCATTTATAGCCCAAATACGGGCCAGCGATGAACAGCGGCACATGCAGCGCCAGAAATACGGGATATATTCGGATGGCGCGGTCAACCAGGAAGTTGCGGATATTGCCGTGGCGAATCAGACTGCCGGTGATCAAATAGCCGCTGATCATGAAGAACAGCTCCACCCCGCCGGATAGCATCTCGAGCAGAATCTGTCCCAGCAGCGGCGGCTCATGCAGTACGCCTGCCGTGGCGCTCATGTCATAGACATGGAACAGGAACACCATCAGCGCCGCCAGGCCGCGCAGGCCATGGATGTTCTTGTTATGGCCAAGACTGCCTGAAGCGCTCATGCCGGTTTGCCCCATAAATCATAAGCGTCGGCCTTGGTGATGGCGGTGTTGACGATTTCCCCGATAGCAGGCGGCGTCTTGCCGAGTTTGACATACACATTGCCGTCAATTTCCGGCGCGTCGGCTGGGCTGCGGCCAACCGCCCATTTTGCTTCGATACGGTCAATGATGACCGGCACGGTTCGGCCGATCTTGCGCTGCAATTTGGCGGCGCTGATGGGTTGCTGCGCCTGCATGAAGCGGTGCCAGCGTTCTTCTTTCACCGCTTCCGGCACGGGGTTGGGCAAATCATTCGCCGGGGCGCCGGCCACCGGTTCATATTTGAAGCAGCCGACGCGATCCAATTGCGCCTGCTGCAGCCAATCCAACAGGAACTGGAAATCTTCTTCCGTCTCGCCGGGGAAACCGACGATGAAGGTGGAGCGGAGCGTGAGGTCGGGACAGACCGTGCGCCAGCGGACGAGGCGTTCCAGCACTTTGTCCTGATGCGCCGGGCGCTTCATGGCCTTCAACACCCTGGGGCTGGCATGCTGAAAGGGGATGTCGAGATAGGGCAGGATTTTCCCTGCCGCCATCAAAGGCAGCACTTCGTCCACATGCGGGTAGGGATAGATATAATGCAGGCGCACCCAGACGCCGAGCGTGCCGAGCGCGGTGGCTAAATCCAGGAAGCGAGTCTGATAGTCCGCGTCGCGCCAGCGGCTGGAAGCATATTTGACGTCTAGCCCATAGGCGCTGGTGTCCTGCGAGATCACCAGCAATTCCTTCACGCCGGCGGCGACCAGTTTTTCCGCTTCCCGCATCACCTCAGCTAGGGGGCGGCTGACCAGATCGCCGCGCAATTTGGGAATGATGCAGAAGCTGCAGCGATTGTTGCAGCCTTCGGAAATTTTCAGATAGGCATAGTGGCGGGGCGTGAGCTTGATGCCTTGCGGCGGCACGAGATCGAGAAACGGGTCATGCTGCGGCGGCACCACCTCATGCACCGCCTGCACCACCGTTTCATATTGCTGCGGGCCGGTGATGGCGTGGACGTTGGGGAAGCGTTGGCGGATAACCTCAGGCTCGGCGCCCAGGCAGCCGGTGACGATAACCTTGCCGTTCGCCGCCATGGCCTCGCCGATAGCGTCCAGCGATTCGTTGCGCGCGCTGTCCAGAAAGCCGCAGGTGTTGACGATGACAACATCGGCGCCGGCATAGTCGGCCGACATGGCATAGCCCTCGGCGCGCAGCTGGGTGATGATGCGTTCGCTATCTACCAGCGCCTTGGGGCAGCCCAGGCTGACCAGGCCGATCTTGGGCGCCGCCGGTTGGGCGTGCACCGTTTTTGTGTTTTGCGCAGGCATGGGGCGGTGATAGAATATTTTACGTCTAGCGTCATGGTTTATTTTGGTTTCTTAGCCTGAAATCACAGCGGTTTTGTCACCAGGAGGGCGTGCCGCCATGTCCCACTTCCGGCATCCCAAAACGCAGGTGGAGCGGCGCGCTGACCAGGCGCTGGCGACGGCGGGTAAAGAGGCCGGCGTCAAAGTTAAAGGTCGGCGCAGCTCCGGCCAAAGTGGCAAAGCCTTGCCGACCGAGCGCGATGATAAAGTCCCCGCCGCCAACCGTGATCGGTCTCGCGGCAAAATGTAGCCGCGCTAACGTCTAAGCCGATGGCGAACCACTACCAAATAAAGCGTTGACATGGTTTTGCGAAGCTGTGCATCTTCGCGGCAGTTTTACGACCGCACGCTCCAAGGAACACCCGCGGGTTGCTTGGTCTAAAACACGGCGCGGCGCCGCGATGGCGCCGGGCTTTACCAACGTAACTACAAGGGAATACAAATATGGCAGTCGGTACGGTCAAGTGGTTCAACCCCACCAAGGGTTATGGCTTCATTCAGCCGGATGAAGGCGGACCCGATGTGTTCGTGCATATCAGCGCGGTGGAAGCCGCCGGTATGGGCAGCCTGGATCAAGGGCAAAAGGTCAGCTTTGAAATGGTGACCAGCAAAGGCAAGACGGCAGCCGGCAACCTTAAGTCGGCCTGATTCGTCGCTTTTCCGGCAGGCGCGCGCTCTTTGTGGGGTGCGCGCCTGTTGTTTTTTTGTGAGCAAAATCACGCAATATATTGGTTTCAAACAATAATTCATGGTTTTTGGCGCAAATAATCGGCGCAGCGTTTCCGCTTCAATCCCTGCCGGCTTTTCGTTATTTTGCGGCGCAGCCAGAGCAGGGATTTTTCGTCATGACGAGTATGCGGGCGCAAGCCTATCGCCATAACAATAATGTCGCGTCGCCGCGTTTGGGCGCCGCTCATACGGAGCTGGACGACACCATCCGCCAAGGGGCGGATGCACTGCTGGCGCGCCAGCAGGCGGACGGGCATTGGGTGTTTGAGCTGGAGGCCGACGCCACCATTCCGGCCGAGTTCATCCTGCTGCAGCATTTCCTGGATAAAATTGACCAGCCGTTGCATGAAAAAATGGCGGCCTATCTGCGTCGCATTCAGGGCGCGCATGGCGGCTGGCCGTTGTTCCATGACGGCGACTTCAATATCAGCGCCAGCGTGAAAGCCTATTTCGCGCTGAAATGCGTGGGCGACGATATCAACGCCCCGCACATGCAGCGGGCGCGCGCCGCGATTCTGGCGCATGGCGGGGCGGCGAAAAGCAACGTCTTCACCCGCATCCAAATGGCCTTGTTCAGCGCCGTGCCGTGGCAGGCCGTGCCGGTGATGCCGCCGGAAATCATGCTGCTGCCGCGCTGGTTTCCGTTTCATCTTTCTAAGGTGTCATATTGGTCTCGCACCGTCATTGTGCCGCTGCTGGTGCTGCTGGCGCACAAGCCAGTCGCGGCCAATCCGCGCCAGGTGCGGATTGACGAACTCTTCGTCACGCCGCCTTCGCAAGTGCGCGATTGGAACAGCAACACCAATCGCTCCATCATGGTGCCGTTGTTCGGCGCGATAGACCGCTTGCTGCGGCGGTTGGAACCGCTGGCACCGAAAAAGCTGCGCGCGAAAGCGATGGCGCGTTGTATCGCCTGGATCAAGGAACGGCTGAATGGCGAGGACGGGCTAGGCGGCATCTATCCGGCTATGGCGAATGCGGTGATGATGTATCACGTGCTGGGCTATCCCGCAGATCATCCCGACGCGGCGATTGCCTGGCAGTCCATCGAGAAACTTGTGGTGCATGGCGCGAGCGAATCTTATTGCCAGCCCTGCCTGTCGCCGGTGTGGGATACGGCGCTGGCCACCCATGCCTTGCTGGAAGTGGGCGGCGATGCCTATGACGCCGTGGACAGAGCCTGCGCCTGGATGAAGAGCAAGCAAGTCACGGAAGTGGTGGGCGACTGGGCGGAGCAGCGCCCGAATCTGAAGCCGGCGGGCTGGGCTTTCCAATATGAAAATCCGCATTACCCGGATGTGGACGACACCGCCGTGGTGGTCATGGCGCTCGACCGGCATGATTGGCGCGGCTATCGGCCGCAGAATGCGCTGGCCGAGGAATGGATTCTGGGGATGCAGTCGCGCAATGGCGGTTGGGGCGCGTTTGACGCCGACAATACCTGTTATTATTTGAACCATATTCCGTTTGCCGATCACGGCGCGTTGCTTGACCCGCCGTCGGCGGATGTGTCGGCTCGTTGTCTCAGCATGTTGGCGCAGCTCGGCTTTCCGCCGGAACATCCGCAAGTGGCGAAGGCCATCGCCTATCTGCGTCAGGAACAAGAGCAGGAAGGCTGCTGGTTTGGGCGCTGGGGCACAAATTATGTTTATGGCACCTGGTCGGTGCTGTGCGCCTTGAACGCCATCGGTATTGATCGCGCCGATCCGATGATGCGGCGCGCCGTGGAATGGCTGCTCCAGCAGCAGCGCGTGGATGGCGGCTGGGGTGAAGATGGCGCGAGTTACTGGCAAGATCAGCCGAAAGGCCAGGGTAAGGCTAGCACGCCGGCGCAGACGGCCTGGGCGCTGCTGGGGTTGATGGCGGCGGGCGAGGTTGATCATCCGGCCGTCAAGCGCGGCGTTGATTATCTCATCGACACGCAGGACGAAACCGGACTGTGGCAAGAACAGCATTACACCGCCGTGGGTTTCCCCCGCGTGTTCTATCTGCGATACCACGGCTATCGTGCGTTCTTCCCGCTCTGGGCGCTGGCGCGTTACCGCAATCTGCAGCAGGGCAACCAGCCGAAAATCGCCTACGGCATGTGACAGACGTTGTTGCTGATTGACCCGCGCGCAGCGGCATCTGGCCACAGCATTACTTTCGGCTTGGAAAGGCGTGGGCAGTTGGTTAAACTCGCGGGGTTAAGTTCGTCATCTTTAAGGGAGGTTATTGATGAGTGGTGATCCAGTAATGACCAGGCAAATGGCTGCGGAATCGATGGTTAAAGCGGGCGTTAGTGTTGTTGACACCGGCAAGACGACTGACAAGGGCAAGCCGGTCTTCGCCGTGCGGCCGCAGCAAACGGCAGGAACACCGGCGCCAAGCCAGCAATTGCAGCAGGGCTGAGGGTCTTGCGCCTTTGACGTCAGCCGTGGCCGTGTTGGCCTTGACGGGATTGCGCGTCGAGGCAGAAGTTCTGCAGGCAGCTGCGCCAAATAAAAATATGACTGTTATCTGCGCCGCGTCCGACCCTGGTCGGGCGCGGTCGTTTTTTGTGCCGCATGATGTTGCGCCTGATGCGAAGCGGTTGCTCAGCTTCGGCATCGCCGGCGGGTTGGCGCCGGAACTGCCGGCCGGCAGCATCGTAATCGCTGATCAGGTGTTTGTGGACGACATGGTCTATCGCTGCGATGCGGATTGGGTGCAGCAATTGGCAACCGCGCTGCCACAGGCGCGGATTGGCGTGGTACAAGGTGTGACAGCCATCGTGGCCACGCGACCGGATAAACAAGCGCTTTATCAAAGACATCAGGCATTGGCCTGCGATATGGAATCGCCAATTGTGGCGGCAGCGGCTGCCGGATTACCCTTTGCCTGCCTGCGCGTGGTGTGCGATCCGGTGGATTTTGCCTTGCCGCCGGCAGCGCTGTTGCCGTTGCGGGAAGACGGCGCGCCGCAACTATCGGCTATTATGCGCTCCCTACTCATGGCACCCGGGCAGTTGCCGGCGCTGTTGGCGCTGCGGCGGCATTACCGGACGGCGCTGGACGCCTTGGCTATGGCCGCGCGCGCCGTGGTTTAACGGCCTGCGGCTTTTTGTTGCAGGGGGGCAGAGGCTTGCATTCCGGCGCTGTGCGCCTACATTAAGGTCAATCCATCCACGAAACGATGAACCCTGGAGACCAGCATGACCGCCATCAAGACCATCAGCGCCGAAGAACTGAAGCAGCGTGATCTGCAGGACGGCATCATCCTGGATGTACGCTCCGGCATGGAGCATGACGAACAGCGCCTGACCTGCGCGCACGCACATGTGCCGCTGGACTGGGTCAATCCGGCGCAATTCATGCAGCAGCAGGGTAAGAGCGCGGAGACGCCGGTCTATATTCTGTGCCGCAGCGGCGGGCGGGCGACTAAGGCGGCGGAAAAATTTGCCGCGGCCGGCTATGAGAATGTTTATGTCATCACCGGCGGCATCATGGCCTGTGCCAGCGCCGGTCACGCCACCGAAGGCGCGCAACAAGCCGCCGCTAATGACGGTGCCGCTGCGGCCGCGCCGGCAGCGGCCGCTAAATCGTTCACATTGCCGCCGGTGCGTTGGCCACTGTCTATTGATCAACAAGTGCGGGTGGCGACAGGCGCCGTGGTGGTGTTGGGCGCCTTCCTGGGCATGACTTCCAGCGGCTTCTTCACCTTCCTGACCATGCTGGTGGGCGGCGCTCTGACTTATAGCGGCCTGACCGGCGATTGTCGTCTTGCCATGTTGCTGGCCAAAGCGCCTTGGAACAAGAGCGCCAGCGGCGGCACCTGCATGACCGGGCAATGCAGTACGGAGAGCAAACCGGCGGCTGAAGAGAAACAGGCGGCTTAAACCAGAGGAAATCATGACCAAAGAATATAAAGACATCATCACTGACATCAGCGCCTATAGCGCCGAGCTGCGTAAGCTCATTCCCGAAACCATGCAGGGTTTTTCCAGCATGGCGAAAGCGGCGACGCAGACCAAGGTGCTGGAAGAAAAGACCAAGGAGCTGATCGCGCTGGCCTTGGGCGTGGCGGCGCATTGCGACGGTTGTTTGGGCTATCACACCAAGGCGCTGGCGCGCCTCGGCGCGACACGCGAAGAAGTGGCGGAAGCGCTGGGCATGGCGATTTATATGGGCGGCGGGCCGTCGCTGATGTATGCGGCGGATGCCTTGCGCGCGTTCGATCAATTCAAACAGGCAGCCTGAGGAGGATAAGATGCAATGCAATGTCGGCGGGATGGATCGTAAACTGAGAATCGGCGCGGGCGTGGCGATTATCGCCGTTGGCGCCGCCATGCAAAGCTGGTGGGGCGCCGTGGGTCTGGTGCCGTTGTTGACCGGGGTGTTCCGCTTCTGTCCGGTCTATGTGCCTTTCGGCCTCAAGACCAGTTGCGCCACGGACAAGCCGGCCGGCGCTTGTTGCGGTGGCGGCTGTCATAGCAAGACCGATGCGGCCAATTCGCCGAAGGCGACGTAAGTCACGCCAGCTTAGTTGACTTCCGCTGCTTCAGGGCTAGTTTCATGCCGCGGCAACGGAGGATGAACATGGAATATCGGCAGTTGGGACGCGCTGGCCTGAAGGTGCCGGCCTTGAGCCTGGGCACCGGGACGTTCGGCGGCAAGGGCGAGATGTTCGCGCGCTGGGGCAATACGGATGATGCAGGCGCGCGTCGTCTCGTTGATGTCTGTCTTGAGCACGGGCTGAACTTTTTCGACACCGCGAATATCTATTCGGCCGGGGCGGCTGAAGAAATTCTCGGCGCCGCCATCAAAGGCCGACGCGCGCAAAC
>CAZBSB010000001.1:20729-22699 GCA_964494535.1 uncultured Rhodospirillales bacterium | reverse complement strand
CAAAGCGACATTCAATATGGGGGAGGGGCCGAACGATAAGGGCTCAACCCGTTTTCATCTAATCAAAGCCTGCGAAGACAGCTTGCGGCGCCTGGGCACGGATTATATCGACGTTTACTTCATGCATGGCTTTGATGCGCTGACACCGGTCGAAGAGACGGTGCGGGCGCTGGATACGCTGGTGCAGAGCGGCAAGGTGCGTTATGTCGGCTGCTCCAACTTCTCCGGCTGGCACGTCATGAAATCCCTGGCGGCGGCGGATCGCCATGGCTGGGAACGCTATGCCGTTTATCAGGGCTATTATTCCTTGATCGGACGCGAATTCGAGTGGGAATTGATGCCGCTGGCGCTCGATCAGGGCGTGGGGCTGATGGTGTGGAGTCCGCTGGGCTGGGGGCGCCTGACCGGAAAAATCCGGCGCGGCCTGCCGGTGCAGGATGGCCGCATCGCCAAAGGCGGTGCCGAAGGCGGCCCGCCGGTGGATGACGCCTATCTTTATCAGGTGGTGGATGCGCTGGATGCCGTGGCGGTACAGACCGGCAAGACGGTGGCGCAGGTGGCGCTCAACTGGTTGCTGCGCCGGCCTGCGGTGTGCAATCTCGTGATTGGCGCGCGCGACGAGAAGCAGTTGCTGCAGAATCTCGGCGCGCTGGGTTGGCAATTGTCGCCGGAACAGGTGGCGGTGCTCGATGCGGCCAGCGCGCGGCAACCCATCTACCCTTATTGGCATCAGATGCATTTCGAAGAGCGTAATCCGAAACCGGTCAAATGGATGTGATGACCGGTTCAATCTTTCCGGGCTGATGCCCGGATGCGTTCTTCCAGTCGCGCCACGGCGGCTTGGTTGGCTTTGCTGTGCAGCAGTATTTTGTTCCGCAACCGTTCAATCAGGCTGAAGCGCGGCATCAGGCTTTCCACCCGATAGGCGATGCCGGCGTCGAGCTTCCTTGAGATGAAATGCGCCGCGACGCAGCCGAGCGCGACGATGACGATGTGCAGGAAGGTCAGGCGTTCGAAGAACGAGGTGTTGGCGTCAAATTCGGTGAAAAAGCCGAAAGCCAGGACATGCACGAAGAAGCCGATGAGCAGGATGCGCGCCAGATGGCGCAGGCGCCGGTAGAGGGGCGAGCCTTCCAGGAAATTCTCTATCGCCCAACCAAACATGAAACTGATGAAGCACCATGGCAGCATGACCATGTAGGTCACGATCCAGCCGATACCGGACATCAATTCGATGATCAAAGCGAAGCTCAGCAGCGTCAGCAAGCCGGCCAAGGGAAAGACGGCGGCCAGCAGGACATAAAGCAGCGGCGAGAGCAGGACGATCACCAAGCCCGTCACATTGCCGCCGGTCATGCGGAAGTTGCTGCCGCTGGCCGGCAACGTGGCGCGCCCAGCCTGATAGGCGGCGTATTCTTCGGCGCTGCTGCCGGTGAACATCGTGCCGCTGGCGCCGTCGTTATAATAGCGGTCGCGGCTGTCGCTCACGGTTTGCCGCCTTCGACACGCGAGCAGGCGGCGGGCTGTTGTTCCGCCAGGCGTTTAATGCCGGCGCGGTCGAGGCGTTGCGGCACCCAGCTGGTGAGAGATTCGGCGCCAAGATCGCGGTAAAAATCCAGCGCCGGTTGGTTCCAGTCAAGGCACTGCCAATCCATGCGGCCGCAATCGCGCTCCATAGCGATGCGGGCGATGGCTTGGAAGAAACCCTTGCCGATGCCGAGGCCGCGATATTGCTCGGGCACGAAGATGTCCTCGATATAGAGGCCGGGCTTGCCGAGGAACGTGGAGTAATTGTGGAAGAAGACGGCGAAGCCGACCGGTGTTTCATCCCGAAAGGCCAGCAAGCATTCGGCATATCTATTCGCGCCGAAAAGATGTTGTTGGATTTTATTCAGGTCAGCTGTGAAGAGATGCGTGAGCTTTTCATAGGCCGCCAACTGCCCTACGAACGATAACACCAGCGCGGCGTC
>CAZBSB010000001.1:17458-20699 GCA_964494535.1 uncultured Rhodospirillales bacterium | reverse complement strand
GGTTCGGCCTGGCGGTAGCGGATGGTGGCGCTCATTCCGCGGCGTCGGCCACGGCGGCAGCGGTGGCCTTGGCTTGCTGCTGCCGCGCTTTCTCGGCCTGAATGCGCGCCAGATTTTCTGCCACCAGTTTGTCGTGCAGGCTTTCGGCTGGGCGCTGGCGGCTCATATCCAGTTCCGGCGCCATCGGCCCCGCCGTGCGCGGGCCTTTCACGCTCGCCAGCAGCGCCTTGATGGGATGTGCCATGGCATCGTTTGCAGCAGTGGGCTCATAGCCTGAATGCACCATGCAGTCGGCGCATTTCTCATAATTGCCGGTGCCGTATTTTTCCCATTCCGTCGTATCAATCAGTTCCTTGTAGGTCTTGGCGTAGCCTTCGCCGAGCAGATAGCACGGGCGCTGCCAGCCGAAGACGTTGCGGGTGGGCAAGCCCCACGGTTCGCAATGGTAGCGTTGATTGCCGGCCAGGAAATCGAGATAAAGCGAGGAGACGCTGAAGCGCCACGGTTCCTTGCCGGAGGCTTTGCGATCTTTGCCCAGGCGCAGGATGTCGCGGAACAATTGCTTGGTGGTCTGGCGGTTGAGGAAATGCGCCTGATCCGGCGCGCGCTCATAGGCATAGCCGGGCGAGACGGTGATGGCGTTGACGCCCATGGCCATGACTTCATCGAAGAAGGCGGCGACGCGTTCGGGAATCGCGTTGTTGAACAAGGTGCAGTTGATATTGACGCGAAAGCCGCGCTGCTTGGCCAGTTTGATAGCGGCCACGGCTTTCACATACACGCCTTCCTGGCAGACGGAATGGTCATGCTCGCGCTCCAGCCCGTCCAGATGCACGGACCAGGTGAAATAGGGCGAGGGCTGGTATTGATCCAGCTTCTTTTCCATCAGCAGGGCGTTGGTGCAGAGATAGATATATTTCTTCTTGGCGATGAGGCCTTTGACGATCTCCGGCATGTCCTTGTGCAACAGCGGTTCGCCGCCGGGGATGGAGACGACCGGCGCGCCGCATTCGTCCACCGCGTCCAGACATTCCTGCACGGAAAGACGCTTGTTGAGAATCTCATCCGGGTAATCGATCTTGCCGCAGCCGGCGCAGGCGAGGTTGCAGCGGAACAGCGGCTCCAGCATCAGCACCAGCGGATAGCGTTTGTTACCGCGCAGTTTCTGCTTCACGATATAGCTGGCCACGTCATAGGCCTGGCGTAGGGGAACGGACATTTGCGTCACTCAATCATGAGCGCGCCGGGCATATCGGCGCGCGGGTTGCGGGATGCGTTTCAGGCCGCGCTGCTCCGGCCTTCGGCCTTGGTCAGTGCTAGCGGCAGACGGAAATGCACGTTCTCTTCGATGCCGGGCAGCACCGAAATTTCAATCGGCTCGATGGCGCGCAGTTTGGCCAGCAAATCCTGCACCAGATCTTCCGGCGCTGAGGCGCCGGCGGTGATGCCGACGGCGCGCTTGCCGCGCACCCAGTCAGGGTTCAAATGACTGGCATCTTCGATGAGGTAGGCGGCGACGCCCGATTCCTCGGCTCGTTCCTGCAGCCGGTTGGAGTTGGAGCTGTTGCGGGCGCCGATGACCAGCACGACATCCACATGCTTGGCCAGTTCGCGCACGGCGGCCTGGCGATTTTGCGTGGCGTAGCAGATATCCTTGGTGGAAGGGCCGATGATGGCAGGGAAGCGCGCCTTCAGCGCGTCAATCACCTCTTTGGTGTCATCCACGGAGAGGGTGGTCTGGGTGACATAGGCCAATTTTTCCGGGTCGGCGACTTGCAGTGCGGCGACATCCGGCACTTCGGAGATGAGATGCACCTTGCCGGAGATGCGCCCCAACGTACCTTCGACTTCCGGGTGGCCGTCATGGCCGATCATGATGATCTCATAGCCCAGCTTGGCGTAGCGCTGGCCTTCCTTATGTACCTTTTCCACCAGCGGGCAGGTGGCGTCTATCACATTCAGGCCGCGGGTGATGGCATGGCTTTCCACCGCTTCCGCGACGCCATGGGCGGAGAAGATGGTGACGGCGCCTTCGGGAATGGCATCCGTCTCCTCGACGAAGACGGCGCCTTTCTGGCGCAGGCGTTCCACGACGTGGGGGTTATGGACGATTTCGTGCCGCACATAGACGGGCGGGCCGAATTTCTCGATCGCCATCTCGACAATCGCGATGGCGCGTTCAACGCCGGCGCAGAAACCGCGTGGCTGAGCCAGAATCACCTGCATCTTGTCTTCCCGCATTGCAATATCCGGCCGCAATCTAGAAGGATTCCAGGAGAGAGTAAAAGTAAATAGTGGTTGGGCGTAAGGCGCTGATTCATCAGGGGCTGCAGGGGCATATAGGGCGAGGGGACGCGCTTGCCACCGGCGGCAGCGGATGTTGGTGTTCACAGTTCGATTCGGTTGACGGTGTCGATTCTCGCGGTCATGACGGCATATTGGCGGAGTTTGGCGTCATGCCAGCTGGTCACAATATCATCACGTAAGCGGCACAGATCGACTCCGGTAAGGCTCCGCCTCAGGTGGGGTTGGGAAGCGCAGTTAACCAATATGAAAATACGTTAATGTGGGGCGGTGGCGGACAGAAAACGCAAGATTGTTTCGCGGCGATATGGCTAAAATTTGGTCGTTGAATCATGCCGTTGTTGCCGTTAACTGCGGCCTGTAGAGGCGGGTTAATGCCTGTGTTTGAAAGGTGACAGAAACGCGAGATGTGGTAGGATGCGCTCCAGAGACCCCAACATCTGGTGGTTTTTTCACAAGCTCTTGATTATAGTTACCCACAGCTGTTGATAATTTGGCGGCTCTGGCGGAGGATGCGAATGTTTGACGTTATGCAGGTTGAGCGCGGGCCGCAAGTAACCCTGGATCGTAGCCGGGACGCCCTGTTGACAAGTTTTGGTAAAGCGACGCTTGAAGACCGCTATTTGCTGCCGGGCGAGGGGTTTCAGGACATGTTCGCCCGCGTGGCGCTGACCTACGCCGACGACGCCGCCCACGCCCAGCGCATGTATGACTATATCAGCAAATTATGGTTCATGCCGGCCACGCCGGTGTTGAGCAATGGCGGCACCAACCGCGGGTTGCCGATCTCCTGCTTTCTCAACGAGGCCAATGACAGTCTGGACGGCATTGTCGGGCTGTGGAACGAGAATGTGTGGCTGGCGGCGCGCGGCGGCGGCATCGGCTCCTATTGGGGCAATCTGCGCTCCATCGGCGAGCCGGTTGGCGGCAACGGCAA
>CAZBSB010000001.1:10376-17448 GCA_964494535.1 uncultured Rhodospirillales bacterium | reverse complement strand
TTCATTCGGGTGATGGACAGTCTGACTTTGGCCATCAGCCAGGGCAGCCTGCGGCGCGGCTCGGCCGCCACTTATCTGCCTGTTAGCCACCCGGAGATCGAGGAATTCGTGGAAATGCGCCGCCCGACCGGTGGCGACCCCAACCGCAAGGCGCTGAACCTGCATCACGGCGTGGTGGTGCCCGACGCTTTCATGCGCGCGGTGGAAAATGACGAGGAATGGGCGCTGACCAGTCCCAAGAGCGGCGCGGTTGTCCGCCGCATCAGCGCGCGGGCACTGTGGGTGCGGATTCTCACCGCCCGCATCGAGACCGGCGAGCCGTATCTGCTGTTCATTGACAATGTCAATCGTGCCATTCCGGAGCATCACAAGCTGGCGGGGCAGACGGTCAAGATGTCCAACTTGTGCAGCGAGATCACGCTGCCCACCGGGCCGGACAAATACGGCAAGGAGCGGACGGCGGTGTGCTGCCTGTCTTCCTTGAATGTCGAAACCTTCCTGGAGTGGGAAAACCACCCGACGATCATTGAGGATTGCCTGCGTTTCCTGGATAATGTGCTGGATGATTTTATCAAGCGCGCGCCGGAAAGCATGGCGCGGGCGGCCTATGCCGCCAGCCGTGAACGCTCCATTGGCCTCGGCATCATGGGGCTGCATTCTTTCTTCCAGCTGCAAAACGTGCCGCTGGAAAGCGTGATGGCCAAGGTGTGGAACAAGCGCATTTTCAAGCATATCAAGGCGGCGGCGGACGCCGCCTCCATCAAGCTGGCGCATGAGCGCGGCCCGTGCCCGGACGCGGCGGATTACGGCATCATGGAGCGCTTCTCCAACAAGATGGCCATCGCGCCCACCGCTTCCATCTCCATCATCTGCGGCGGGGCTTCGCCGGGCGTGGAGCCCAACGCGGCCAACAGCTATACGCACAAGACGCTGTCCGGCAGCTTCGGCGTGCGCAACAAATATCTGGCCGAGGTGCTGGAGAAGCATGGCCGCAACGATGACGACACTTGGTCGGATATCACGACGCATGAGGGGTCGGTGCAGCATCTGGATTTCCTCAGCGACCATGAGCGCGATGTGTTCAAGACGGCGTTCGAGCTGGATCAGCGCTGGCTGATCGAGCTGGCGGCCGATCGCACGCCTTATATTTGCCAGGCGCAGAGCCTGAACGTGTTCCTGCCGGCCGACGTGCATAAGCGCGATCTGCACACCATTCATTTCAGCGCCTGGAAGAAGGGCGTGAAGAGCCTGTATTATTGCCGCTCCAAATCCCTGGCACGCGCCGAATCCGCGCATGGCGCGGCGACGGCCGCCAAGGCGGCGGAGCAGGTGCGGCATGATGACGGCAAGGTAGTGCCGCTGGTCGCCCGCATTCATGCTGCGGCGGCGAAGGACGCGGTCATGAAGGACGAAGAGAAATATGAGGAATGTCTGGCCTGCCAATAGTTGCTATCTTCCGGTTGGTTCGTTCTTTATGGTTATGCGGTTGTTTTATTGAGGTTTTGCCATGACCAATGTCACCGCCAAGCAGGATGCCGGCGTTCATAGCCACGGTCATCTCGACGATTTTGAAGAACGCATCATGTTCGGCGATCTCAACCGGCTGCTCAGCGAATTTGCCGATGACCGCACGGTTTCGGAAGAGCTGGTCTATGGTGTGGAGAGCCTGAAATATTTCCGCGAATTCTATCAGGCGCGGCGCGAAACGATGTCCGCCGCCGACCGCGCCAAGCTGGCTTCCTATGACGCGGCCTGGTGCCTGGAACTGCTCGACCTCGCGCAACGTGAACGGGCGGGACGGCATTATCGGGCGTGATGATTTGGAATGCCTGCAGGCGCGGCTTGTTTGTAGCTTCTCAAATAGGGCTGAAAATGAAGTTGCCGATTAGATTATACTTCCTCAGCTTAGTGCTGCTGTTGGCTTCATTCAGTGTTTCTGCTTCTGATAAAAGAATTGATGATTTGACTGATGGTGCCCTCAGGCTTTGTGGAAAAGTAAATGAAACGCGTGAATTCAAAAGTGAAAAAACACAAGTGGAAATCAAAGGCGAAGTTGCGGGGATTCTAAAAAATTTAGTGCCAAACATTTCGGCAACTGCGCTCAAGGAACAGCAAGAGGAAATGTCGAGTGGCCTTGCACAGGATGCGTTGCCTGCCGCACTGAAAGACACAAATGCCTGTAAGTTGAAAGCAGTTGAGTTGTTCTCAAAGGTTTATTTGGCAGGCAAGCGCAGCACTAACGATCATTCAGAATGGCCGAATAATTGTCCAAGGG
The DNA here is from genome assembly GCA_964494535.1 of uncultured Rhodospirillales bacterium. Taxonomy (GTDB): domain Bacteria; phylum Pseudomonadota; class Alphaproteobacteria; order UBA9219; family RFNS01; genus JAGOHT01. Next base: position 15,173 of record CAZBSB010000001.1, on the reverse strand, counting down.
GTACGACTGCATTTGTGAGGAATCTTAACATTGATGGTGCAGGAGGGTCAGGTTGGGTGTCAAAAAACGAGAAAAACTGTGCAGATGGTGTCGTAGAAGGTGATGGTATCCGAATGGAGCAGAAATAGCGTCACAGTTTAATAATATGACTAACAATTACTCTGGCTAGTTCTAAAAACCCCAATGTAGAATATCTAATGTCGTTTGGAGTAACTCATGTCCAATCTCCTAACCCCCAATCCGGTCTATAAGCCCTTCCGTTATCCGTGGGCTTATGAAATGTGGCTTAAGCAGCAGCAGGTGCATTGGCTGCCGGAGGAAGTGCCGCTGGCCGACGACGTGAAGGATTGGCACCACAAGATCAATGCCGGCGAGCGCAATCTCGTCACGCATATTTTCCGCTTCTTCACCCAGGCGGACGTGGAAGTGAACAATTGCTATATGAAGCATTATTCCCGCGTCTTCCAGCCCACGGAAGTGCAGATGATGCTGGCCGCCTTCTCCAACATGGAGACCATCCATATCGCTGCCTATTCGCACCTGCTGGACACCATCGGGATGCCGGAGGTCGAATATTCCGCGTTCCTGCGCTATAAGGAAATGAAGGACAAATATGATTACATGCAGGGCTTCAACGTCAACAGCCCGGTGGAAATCGCGCGCACGCTGGCGGTGTTCGGCGCCTTCACGGAAGGGCTGCAGCTCTTCGCCTCCTTCGCCATTTTGATGAATTTCCCGCGCTTCAACAAGCTGAAGGGCATGGGGCAGATCGTCACCTGGTCGGTGCGCGACGAGACGCTGCACACCATCTCCATCATCCGGCTATTCCGCACCTTTGTGGAAGAGAACAAGCATATCTGGACGGAGAGCTTCCAGCGTGAGCTTTACCTGGCCTGCGACACCATCGTTGACCATGAGGACGCGTTCATTGATCTGGCGTTCGAGCTGGGCGGCGTGGAAGGCATGGGGCCGGAAGACGTGAAATCCTATATCCGCTATATCGCCGACAGGCGGCTGACGCAGCTGGGGCTGCAGCCGATTTATCGCGTGGCCAAAAATCCGCTGCCCTGGATGGATGAAATCCTCAACGGCGCCGAACATGCGAATTTCTTCGAAGCGCGGGCGACGGAATATTCCAAGGCCGCGACCAAAGGCACCTGGGAAGAGGCCTTCGCCGATATGGACGCCGCGAAGTGAGGCGCGGCGCCGTTGCTCTGGCTGTCGCATTACTGTGCCCGGCGGTGCCGGCGGCGGCGGAAGATGCGCTGGCGGATCGCATCGCTTGTCCGGCCATCGCCTGCGTGGATGGGTTGACATTGGACGTGCCGCCTGAGCGCGCCTGGCCGGCGGGCGATTATGTGTTCAAATTGAGTCTGGACGGCAAAGCCATGACGTGCCGCGGCAGCCTGCCGTTCAAAGTCTGCGACGAGCCCGGCCTGGTGTGCGACGGCGAAGGGGCGATGATCACCCAGTCCGGCTGCGCGATGCCGCCGGAGACGCATGGTTTCGGCAGCATCAGCATTCCGTCCGGCCCGGCGCAAGTGGCGGTGAACATCACGCACAATGGCAGCGTGATGCTGGAGAAGAATTACACGCCGGCTTACCGCGAGGCCAGTTTTGGGCCGGCCGCTTGCAATATCCGCTGCCGGCAGGCGACCTTGCCGTTGTTCGGCGAATAAAGGTGTTGCTGCTGCGTTTCCTGCGCCGCTTGTTTCTGATGTTGTTTGTGTTGCTGGCGCTGGCCGGCGCAGGGCTGGCTGTCTGGTTGCCTTATACCAAGCCGGCCGCTCGGTCGTTGCCACCATTGCAGGATGGCGATCTGGTGTTCCAGACCATCAAAAGTCACCAGACCACGGCCATCATGCTCGCCTCCCACAGCTGGTTCACGCATGTGGGCATCATCAAATTGCGGCCGGACAAGTCGCCGCTGGTGGTGGAGGCGGTGGGGCCGGTACGGGAAACCACGCTCAGCAAATGGATCAAGCAGGGTATCGGTGAGCGGCTGGAGATTATGCGCTTGCCGGATTTGACGCCGGAACAGGCGGCCGGCGCGCTGGCGGCGGCGGCGAAAGACGCAGGCAAAGAATATGATTTCCACTTTACCCTGGACGGCGACAAAATTTATTGCAGCGAATTAGCCTATCGCGCCTTCAAGGACGGGGCGGGCCTGACGCTCGGGCAGTTGCAAAAGACCGGCGCGCTGGATTTGGACAACTTTGCGGTGCAGAAGCTGCTGCGCGAACGCTGGCCGGATCATCCGCTCTGCCAGACGCCGGAGACGAACAGCTTTGAGGGGTGCGTGGCCGTGATCAAACAGCAGGACATCATCACGCCCGAAAGCGTGGCGCGCGACCCGCGCTTGCAGGTGATTTATAGCAATTATCCGTTTTAGGATTCTGATGTGGAGTGCAAATTCTCATGCACGGTCACGCCTGTGAAGCTGCGCTAGATTCGTTATGTTGTTGTGCTGAAATATTCCCTTTCCCTTGCGGGTGCAAACACGATGAAGCGTTTGCAGGTTAGGGTATGGGGGGGCGAAGTAAGACCCCCACCAGCAAAAACTAACAGTCTAGCATGGGCTAAACTGAATTTTTTGCGTCCCATGAACGCTTTGCGTTCATACCGCAAGGGGGGATGAAATCTTGGTCATTTTTTGGATTTTCAAAACATACCTCTGGCTTTGCCGGAGATGATTGGTTTGATCACAACGCCATCCAGCGGGTGACCATTTGGGCGGCACGCAGGCCGGTGCGGATGGCGCCTTCGATGGTGGAGGGGAGTTCGTTCTGCGTCCAGTCGCCGGCGAGGAGCAGATTTTGCCAGCTGGTGCGGGCTTTGGGGCGGCGGGCATTTTGTTCCGGTGTGGCGGCGAAGGTGGCGCGTTTTTCCTTCACCAGCCGGTGCGGCGGGATGGTTGCGGGGTTGAGATTGAAGCAGCGCGCGACATCCTGCCAAATGGCGGTGATCAGTTGCTCGCCCGTCCAGTCGACATAACGGTCGCCGGCGCTGACGGTGACGGAGGCCACGCCCGGTCGCACGAACACCCATTCCGCCACGCCGCCGATGAGGCCGGTGAAGCCATGCGTCGCAGCGGGTAAATCAAGCCGGAAATGGGCGTTGATGATGCTGCTGAACTGATTGGGCGCTTCCAAATCCGGCAGCAAGTCCTGCGCCACCCAGGCCGGCACGGCGAGGATGACCCAATCGCGCGGTTGCAATTCCACGGACAAATTGCCGAAATGTAGGGTGCTGACGCGGCCTGCCGCAAATTCCAGGCGCTGCAAGCGCCGGCCGAATTGCGGCGCGATGCCCATGGACTGCAATTTGCCCAGGCAGGGATGCACGAAGGTTTCGGAAAGACCATCACGCGGATAAAGCGGGCGGCAAGCCGCCCCGCCGCGCGCGAAACTTTGCTCCAGCACCGTTCCGAGCAATTGCGCCGAGCCTTGCTCCGGCAAGGTGTTTAAAACCGCGATGCAGAGCGGCTCCCAGAAACGCTCATAGAGTTTGCCGGTATTGCGTGTGAGGTCGGCCACCGTTTCATGGGGCTTGGCGCGGATGACGCGCAGGACGGAGAGGTAATCGCTTAGATTCGTTTCCGGCACGCGGCGCTGGGCGCTGAGCAGCCACCAGGGGATGATGCCTTTGCCGAGCCGCAGTTGCCAGCGTTGCGCCGTGCGCAAATCCATGAAGTCGAACAGCGGTTCGTCGGGGCCAATGAGCGTGTCTTCCGCGCCGGAGAGCATGAGATAGTCGCGCAGAATGACGTTGCCGCTCAGCACCAGATGGTTACCATTATCCAGGCGCACACCGAGATCGCGGTCGAGATAGGAGCGGCAGCGGCCGCCAGCGTGGCTCGCGGATTCGTAGAGCGTGATGTTCTTGGTCGCTTGTGACAGGTGCAAGGCGGCGGAAAGGCCGGCCATGCCTGCGCCAATGATGTGAATATGCGGTTCCGCTTGATCCATATTGTCTTATGCCATGTCGCGCCTGATGGCTCAATAACGGTAGCGCAGCATGATCCACAGCTTGTGCCAGGTGGGCAATCTGGCGCGGCGACGGATATCGCGCCAAGCGTCGCGCTGCAATTGGCGCAGGATGGCGTGGTAATAGGCGCCCATCAGCCGCGCCGGCGTCATGGCGCGGCGCGAGCATTGCCGCATGGCAGCGGTGGCGGCAGCGTAGTGTGTCGTGGCTTGCGCGGCCAGGTCGCGGCAGACCAGAGGCAATGACGGATGGTTCAGCGCCGCGAGGTCAGCGGGCAAACTGTGTTGCAGGAGGAGTTCGCGCGGCAGATAGAGCCGGCCGCGCTGGCCGTCTTCGTGCAAATCGCGCAGGATGTTGGTGAGTTGCAAGGCGCGGCCGAGATGATGCGCCACTTGCATGGCCGCTTCGCTCGAGTCGCCAAAGATTCTAACCGAGGCGCGGCCGACGGCGCTAGCCACGCGGTCGCAATAGATATCCAGCGTCGCGGCATCCGGCGCCACGATAGGGGCGTCGGCGTCCATCGCCATGCCGTCAATGATGTCCTGAAAGTCGCGCTCGACCAGGCCGAATTCAGCAATCGCCGGCAGCAAAGCGGTGGTGATGGGGTCAGCAACTTGGCGCTGCCGGAAGAGGCGGCTGATATTCTGCCGCCAAGCGGCCAGGCCGGCAAATCGTTCTTCGCGGGTCGGCAAATCGTCGGCGATGTCGTCCACGGCGCGGCAGAAAGCATAGAGCGTGTGCATGGCGGCGCGGCGCGGCGCGGGCAAAGCGGCCATGCCGGCGGCGAAGGAGGTTTTGGCCGCGGTAACG
>CAZBSB010000001.1:0-10338 GCA_964494535.1 uncultured Rhodospirillales bacterium | reverse complement strand
ATTTCCTGCTGCAGCGCGGCCGTGTCGAGATCAGTCGGTTGCGCGAACATCATGCTACCAAGCATGAACCAGCAGGCCGCGCAAGATGGCGCGCAGCTTGGCCAGCTTGCCGAGTTTGACGTTTTCCGACAACGGATCGCGCCGCCGCAGCAACGCCACCAAATCTTCCGCCAAGGCGACGATGATCGCGGTTTCAAACCGCAGGCGCCAGGCGGGGATTTGCGGCGGGAAGGTGCGCGCCAGCGTCAGCAGCGGCTCCGTCTGGTCGAGCATAGTGTCCAGCGCGGCGCGCAACTGCGGCGCGGCCTGCGCTTCGCTAAGCATGGCCAGATCGGCGCCGGCAGCGTTTAGAATGTCTTGCGGCAGATAGACGCGATCCAGGGCGCGGTAATCATCAGCGCAGTCTTGCAGGTGGTTGATGATTTGCAGCGCGGCGCACAGCGCGTCATTGGCCGGCCAGGATGACGCCGGCGCGCCGTGCAGATCGAGCAGATAGCGCCCGACGGGGGCGGCGGAATAGCGGCAGTAATCCAGCAAATCGTCCCAATCGCGGTAGCGCAGCTGGTTGGCGTCGCGCTTGAAGGCGGTGAGCAAATCCAGGCAGTGCTGCGGCGTCACGCCGCTGGCGCGCAAACTTTCGCGCATGGCCATGGCGGCGGGCGCCGCGGGATCATCAGCGCCCTGCAGCACGGCCGCGAATCGGTTCAGCGCGGCGATTTTAGCAGTCGGTTCCAGCAGCGGATTATCGGCAATATCATCGGCGGCGCGCGCGAAACGGTAGAAGGCGTGGACATGCTGGCGCAGTCCGGCGCGGATGAGCAGTGAACCGACGGGAAAATTTTCTGTTCCCGCATGTTTGCCGCTGGGTGTTTCCAGCGAAACATTTTGTGCCATGAGTCTATCCGCTTAGGGGCTTGGCGCGGCCGGCGGCGCCGCCGGCGCCGGCGAGCTTGCCAAAGGCGGCGTGACCAAATGCGCCTGCGCGCGACCTTTCCATTGCCCGCCGCGCCCGAAGGCGTAACGGAACGCCGAATCAATCGTCGCGCCCATGAAGATCACGGCAGCAATGGGCAATGTGGCCGCCCACAGGAAATTGATGCGATAGAAGCTGATCAAGGGCAGATAGCTGTAGAGCATCCCCGACAGCAGCACGAAGCCGGCGATGGTATAAAGGTGTCCCAGCGCCGGCAGATAGAGCGGCAGCAGGAAGACCAGCACCATGGTCGCGATGGTGGCCATCAGCAGCAGCCAGGAATGATAGAGTTGCGTGAAGGCAGTGCGGGCGATCATGTTCCAGATATCAGTCAACGTCGCATAATCGCGGACACTCACGACTTCGTGATGTACCAGCGTGATGAGGGTACGCGGCGGCGTCGGACTGGGGCGGAATTTAATAGCGCGCGCCAATGCACAATCGTCAATGATTTTGCCTTTGATGCTTTCCAGGCCGCCAATGGCTTCCAGCGCCGGACGATAAACCAGCATCACGCCGCCGGCCGCTGCCGCGACCTGCATTCCCGGCATGTTGCTCCAGTGAAACGGATAGAGCATTTGGAAAAAATAGACATAGGCGGGAATGAGCAGTTTTTCCCAAAAACTTTTGCAGTTCAGCTTCACCATCATGGAGTGCAAATCAAGCTGGTCATACATAGCGCGCGCTACCAGAAAACGCAGGCTGTTGGGCTGGTGCAAAATGTCGGCATCGGTGAAGAGAATATATTCCACCGCGCCGGCGGCTTGCACCCCGCAATGCATGGCGTGAACCTTGCCGCTCCAGCCATCCGGCAAGGCGGGAGGCTGAATAATCTGCATTCGATCCACAACGCCGCGCGCCGCGGCCAGGCTTTGCGCGCAGGCGGCGGTGCCGTCTGTGCTGTGATCATCCACCAGGATGAGGCGCCAGTTGCCGGGATAGTTCTGCGCCAGCAAGCCCGGAAGGGTTTTGGGCAAGATGGCCGCTTCGTCGCGTGCGGGCACGATGACAGCGACTTCAGGCCAATAAGCGGGTTGCACCGGCAAGGGGCGCGGCAACACGAGATGCCAGAAATTGCCTTGCCCCCATAACAGCCAGGTCCAGGCGAAACAGCACAGCACGACGAGGATCGGTAACAGCATCAGCAATACCCCTCTTGCTTGAACCAGTGCACGGCGTCCGCCACCGCCTCGGTCGCGGGACGGTGGCGATAGCCCAGGTCGGTTTCCGCCTTGGCGGAGGAAAAATACATCTTCTTGCGCGCCATACGCAATCCATCTCGCGTCACCAGCGGCTCGCGGCCGGTTAGGCGCGCCATGCCCTCCGCTGCCAGGGCGACGGGGAAAAGCGGCGCTATTGGCAGTTTGATTTTGGGCGGCCGGCGGCCGGTTTGCTGCGCCACCAAGGCCAAAATGGCGCTGAGCGGCAGATTGTCGCCGCCCAGAATATAGCGTTCGCCCGGCTGGCCATGCAGGAAAGCCTGCAGATGGCCGGTGGCGACATCATCCACATGGGCGATGTTCAGCCCCGTATCCACGAAAGCCGGCATTTTGCCTTGGGCAGCGGCCAGAATCATCTGGCCGGTAGGGGTCGGCTTGACGTCATGGGGGCCGATGGGGGTGGAGGGGTTGACGATGACGCAGGGCAATTGACGGTCGGCGATCAGATCATGCACCGCTTGCTCGGCCAAGTATTTGGATTTCTTATAGGTTCCGACCATGGTGGCCAGGCTGGAGACCGTGTTTTCATCCGCTGGCGTGCCGTTCGGATGCAATCCCAGCGTGGCGACGGAACTGGTATAGACCATGCGGGCGACCCCCGCTTCCTGCGCCAATTCCAGCAGGCGGCGGGTGCCGATGACATTGGCCTGGTGCATCGCCATGGGGTTCGGCACCCAGATGCGGTAATCGGCGGCGACATGGAACAGCGCGTCGCAGCCTTGCACAGCCGCGCGCAAGGAAGCCTCATCCGCGAGGTCGCCGACAGCGATTTCCGCCGCCAGGCCGGCGAGATTGCGACGGTTGCTGGTGCGGCGCGTCAGCAGACGCAAAGGCCAGCCGGCGGCGCTGAGGCAACGCGCGACTGCCGAGCCGACAAAACCGGTGGCGCCGGTCACGAGAGTAAGGCGAGGTGGAAACATGCGTCAGGATGAAAAAATGAATGGGCACATTAGAACGCGCTTTTCTTCAAGCGTCTGTAGGCCAGTTACCTGATGGTTCTCGTTCCGATGATATGTGGCATGGATGCAACAGCAGGGGGCGTGGGTCAATCATGGCGCGAAATGAGTGGTTAACGGTTTCTCAATAGCCGGTTACCTAATTTCATACTGCCGTCAAAGGCTTCTTTGTCGTGGCCTTTTGCCGGCAATGTGTGTCTTGGCCGGTTCTGCCGCGCCGATTATTTGTGGAGTCAAAACGAGTGTTGTGCGCGTCGCGCTCTTTGCGGATTTCCGGTTTAGCCCTGCTGGTGGCGCTTTTGGCGGGTTGTGGCGGCGATTGGGAAGTGCCGCCGGCCAAGCGCTTGTTCGGCCGGCAGCCGCAATTGCCGGAAATTCCGGCGGCGGACGAGACCGTGCGCGGCGAGGACGACCCGGCGGTCGTGACGTTGAAGGTCGGCCGCGGTTTGCGCGAGCGCCAGCTTGGCCGCAGCGACGATTTGCCGGCGCGGATTCTAATTCCCACCACCAACCTCCAGCAAGTGCCTGTCGTGGCGGCGCTGGAAGCGGTGCTGAGCGGCACGGATATTTCGCTCTCTTATGCCGGCACGAAATTCGATGAGCGGCTGGTGACGCTGCTCAATCTGAGCGGTCCGTTGCCCAAGGTGGTGCAGCGCATCTGTGCCGCCGCGCGCATTTTCTGCACGGCGCGGGAAGGTAATCTGGAACTGAAAGAGCAGCAAAGTTTCATCATCGAGTTGCCGCCGATTGAGCGCGCCGCGACCGAGAGCGGCGGCGGCAAGGCCAGCAACAGTATCGTGGAAGCCATCAGCAAATTGGCGGGCAGCAAGGCGGAAGCCGACGAAGCGGGCGGCAACCTGATTTATACCACCAATGTGGAAGGGCAGGAGCGGGTCAGCAATTATCTGGAGCAGTTGCGCAACGGCCGGCCGCTGGTGGTGCTGCAGATGTATATCTGGGAAGTCTCGCTGGACAGCGCGGCGTCGCGCGGCATCAACTGGAAAGACCTGAAAATCGCCGAATTCGGCGGCAATTACGAGCAAATCGGCCTCAACTCCGCCACCGCCATCAATGCCATCACCGGCGGCGTCAGCATGGGCGCGGTGTTAAGCGGCAAAATCAGCGCCACGGTGGTGGCCAATTTCCTGTCCACGCAGGGCGCGGTACAGACGCTGAGCAACCCGCAGCTGACTTTCGTCTCCGGCTCGTCGGCGGAATTCCGCGTCGGCGGCACGCGCAGCTATGTGTCCTCCGTCGGGCAATTGACGAACACCGTGGCCGGCACCACGACCGGCAGCACCGGCGTGGGCACCAACACCGTCTCCACCGACAAGCTGGAGACGGGGTTGAAGATCAATGTCAACGGCTCGTATGAATCCGGCGTCATCTTCTCCACCTTGGCGGTGGCGATTACTGATCTGGTGAAAATTGAATCCGTCACGGCCGGCGCCACCACACTGCAATTGCCGGAGACGACCAACCGCGATTTCTCCACCGTGCTGCGGATGCGGCCAGGCGACAATGTGCTGTTGGCCGGTATGACCACGGCGCGTGACGATCTGGCGCGCGACCGGTTCAACGCGCCGCTGCTGGATGAGGTGCCGCTGCGGAGCGCGAACAGTTCGCGCAACAGCGAGCTGGTTATCTTGATGAAGCCGGCTATCATCTTCTTCAGCGAAGAAAGCAAGCATGATGCTGCCGCTGACAAACTGCCCACTCGCGAAGGCACTATGCCGTCGCGCCCGATTATGACGCAGCCGGAGCCGGTCAACAAGGCGCTGCTGCAAGGCGAGATGGGGCGCATCCTCGAGAAATTCACCCCGCTGGAGCAGCCATGAGCGCGCTCATGCGAACCATCTGTTTCTTGCTGCTTTTGGCGCCTGCCGCCATGGCGCGCGATGCCGCGTTCATGGAGCCAGGCACAGCCGCTGGCAAGGGCGGCAGCAACGAGGCGCTGGTAGCAGACCCCAAGATTTTTGAAGCCGGCGAATCCACTGTGGGCATTGGCAGACGTGTCAGTTTGTTTTTCGTCAATGCCAGCGCCACGCCCTTGACGCTGGACGATGTTTCCGTGACCGGCGACGGCAATGTGACCGTGCAGCGTGAGGATGGCGATTGCCAGGCGGCCAGCAAAATCGCCAGCGCCAGCCGCTGCACCGTGGCCTTGAATGTGACGCCCACCAGCGCCGGCGCCTGGAGCGTGGAGATATTGGTGCGGCATGACGGCGTCGGGCGCATCGCCCGCGCGCTGGTGAAAGGCAAGGCGGTGCAGGACGCGAAAAGCGCCACGCGCGGCGAAGGTCTCAATCTCAGCAGCCGCGACATCAAGCCGCTGGAATTCGGCGACGTTGCGGTGGGCGGATCGCCGGCGGTGCGCACGGTGCTGATGGTCAATGACAGCCCCGAACCGCTGGTCGTCAAAGCGATTGATCTGATAATGGTTGATGAGCAGCTCGAGCGGCTGCTGACCGGCTGCGCCACCGATCTGGAATTGAAGCCCGACGCCTCCTGCCCCATTACCTTGAAGTGGAAGCCGCAAGCCAAGAGCAGCATCGCTACCGATTTGATCATCCGGCACACCGGCAAGACTGGCTTCACCGTCATTCCGGTGCGCGGACAGGCACTGGCTGCCGCTGATGGCATCAGTGATATGAGCGGCGTGCCCATGCCTGAACCGACCCATAGCCCCATCGTGCCGCCCAGCCCGAGCCAGGTGGAGCAGGTGGCCGGCGCCTTGCCGCCGGTGGTACAAAGTGAAACGCGCCCTGTCGTTCGTGCGCCCCGGGATTATCAGCTTTTCCTCATCGGCGTGGTCGGCCGGCGCGCAATTTTGCAGCGCGAGGGTGTGACGCGCAGCGTCGGCATCGGCGGAACGGTTGAGATCGCCGGCGTCAGCATCAAGCTGCTTTCCTTAACGGAACGTGAAGCGCGGGTGCTGGCGGATGGGCAGCATCGCGTGGTCAAATTCGGCGCTTCCGGCTATCGGCCGACGGCCGTGGCTGCTTCAGCTTCCGTTAACACACCGCTGGAAGACGAGCTGGAAAACGCCGTGGCGTCAAGCAATTCGCAATCTTCATCTGGTAAATAACGTATGAACAATCCGGCCAGCGCGCCGGATGTCCCGACGTTTCAGGAGATTTGCGCTCGTGCAGGAAACGTACCCCACCGCCACGCCGGATGCCGGCGCGCCGCGCCAACAGCGTCCGGCTAATCCGCGCCATCAGGAATTGGCGATCGCGGAGCAGGCGGTGCATCGCGCGCGCGGCCGCCACCTCAGCGTCGAAGAAATTCTCAAGCGCAACGGCTTTGCCGAAAAGAATCTGACGCGTTTCAAGCAATCGCGCCTGCGCGAAGATTTGACGATGCAGGCCTTGCGGCTCTATGTGCCGGCCGCCACACAGGCGGCGATGGGTATTTGCCTGCTGGAATTGCGCGAAGGCGTGCTGCGGATCGCGGTGGGCGACCGGCTGGATCAGGAAGACCTCGATCAAATCACCGAAGCGCTCATTCGCGGCCGTTGCCGGCTGGAGGATATCGCGGTCGAGCCGTGGGATCGCGCCGAACTGACGCGGCTGATGCGCGAGCAGGCGGAGATGCCGGGCGAACGACTGCTGCGCCTGTTCGCCGCGCTGAGCCGCGTCGCGGACGATTCCGTGCTGATCGAGCAAGCGGTCCATGACATTCTGGCCGAGGCGCTGCAGAGCCGCGCTTCCGACATTCATTTGACGCTGCAGGACGATGATGCGCGCTGCTGGGTGCGCTATCGCGTGGATGGCGATATCATCTATAAGCACCTGCTGCCCAGCCGCGTGATGGCGCCCATCGTGACGCGCATCAAAACCGACGCCAAGATGGACGCCGCAGATAGGCAGCATCCGCAGGACGGGCGTCTGGGTTTTGAATGGCAAGGGCGCATGATTGATGTGCGCGTGGCCTGCCTGCCGGTGGCGCCCGCCGGCGAGAAAATCACTATGCGCTTGCTCGACCGCGAAAATCTGCGGAGTTTCGACGAGTTGTTCGACAATGCGGAGGTGGTGGCGCAGAAACTGCGACGTACGCTGCATGGCCATGTCAAAGATGGCGGCCTCATTGTGGTATCGGGGCCGACGGGTTCCGGTAAGTCCACGACGCTCTATGGCATCATTCAGGAGATTGATCGCGCGGCCAAGGCGGTCTATTCGGTGGAAGCGCCGGTGGAATATGAAATGCCGCTGGTGGATCAAACCTCGGTGACCGACAACGCGGCCAACAGCATCGCCGACATCATCCGCGCCCTGATGCGCCATGACCCAGACGTGATCATCGTGGGTGAAATGCGCGATAGCGACACGGTGGAAGCCGCGCTGCGCGCCACGGAGTCCGGGCATTTGGTCATCACCACCGTCCACGCGGTGGATGCTATCCATACGCTTGACCGGATTGACGGGTTTCTCAGCTCGGCCTACCGCACCAGCGGGCTATATATTCTGGGTCACGCGCTGGTGGCCAGCCTGTCGCAGCGGTTGGTGAAAACCGTGTGCCCGGCCTGCCATCTTTCCGTGCCGGCGGTCGAAGCCTTCGGTGATGCATCGCGCTGCGCTGATCTGGAACTGTCGCCGGACAGCATGGTCGCGCTGGCTAACCCGGAAGGCTGCGAGTTGTGCAATCGACGCGGCTTCCTGGGGCGCACGCTGGCCTTGGAGGCGATGTTTCCGCCCGAAGAGCAGAGCAGCCGCCGCGCCATCACCGAAATGCTGGTGTCCAACGTCGCCAGCTCCGTCACGGATATTCCCGGCACAGTGTATATTCCGCGCCGCGACTCCGTGCGCGATCTCATCCAGCGTCGCGCCATTGACGCGCATATGGGCGCCGCGCTGCTGGTGGAAGACGCCACCACGCGGCAAGGGCGACGGTAGAGGCGCGGCATGAAACTTTATCACGCCACCTTCGTGCAACCGTTGCCTGGCGGCACCGTGACGGTGCGGGAAGAGGATTTTTATCTGCCCGACGCGGCGGCGGTGCGCCGGCAGCTGCGCTATCGCGGGCTGTGGCCCGTGCGCATCCAGGAGCAGCGGCCGCAATTGCTGGAATGGATGGATGTGCGCAGCCGCGCCTGGCAGCTGCAATTGCTGCGCGCCTTGCGGTTCCAAAGCGCCACGGCTTCGGCCGGCACGGCCTTTCTCAACATCATCGAGGGCGAGGCGGATGCGCGGCGGCGGTTGGCCTTTTTGCCGTCGCGCACGGTGTTGAAAGGCGGCGGCTCGTTTTCGGAAGCCTTGAAGGCGCTGAAGCTGATGGATGCCGCCACGCTGGCCATCATCATCGCCGGCGAGCGAGCAGGCGATTTGAAGGGCGTCATTCCGCACGCCATTCAGCATGTGGAAGAGAAGGGCAAGCAATATAAGGCCGTGACGGCGGCGCTGGGCTGGTTGGCGTTCGACATCAGCAATGTCATGCTGGCGCTGTGGGGCGCGCAGTTCGGCTTCATTCCCTATCTGCGCGATAATATGCCGACCAACGCGCGGCCGGAAGCGATCGCCAAGATGCAGGACGCGATCAATCTGGCCTCCACCATCAATATGTCGCTGCTGGTTATTACGTCGCTGCTGATTGGCGGCGGCGCGGCGCTGGCGGCGACCTTCTGGGCTAATCGGCACAAGCCGGAACATCTGGCGGGCAGGCTGGTCATGAAGGTGCCGCTGTTCGGCGACTATTTCCGCAACGCGGCGCTGTTTGACACCAGCCGGCTCACGGCGCGGCTGCTCAACGGCAAAGTGCCGTTGGATGAAGCGCTGCAGATCATCACCGAGACGACCTATGAGCCGTCGGCGCGCGGTTATTGGCGCAGCTGCCGGCAGCGCATCATGGCCGGTATTGAACCGGCGCGGGCGCTGGCGCGCTGGCCGTTGGCCAAGGGCGAGCGCGATCAATTGGCCACGGTGCAGTCGGTTGACCAACTCGCCGAGGTGTATGCGGCGATCGCCGAAGAGCGCCAGCTGATGGCCAAGGCCACGCAGCGGCGCATCGTGGTTGGCGGCGTGGTCTGCCTCATGCTGCTGTTCGGCGCCGTGGTGGTGACGATGATCTATCTGCTGCTGATCCAAAATAGCGGCTTCGTGGAAGGGCTGCAGAGCTTGCGCGACGGCAGCGATGCCGGGGGAGGACCGTAATATGGCGTGGTCGCTGCGGATGCAGACAGCTATGGCCGGCTTCAAGGATGGCGCCGGACGCTTTGCCACGGCGGCCGATCAGGCCGGCGCGTCAGCTGAACCAGGCGTGCGCAGCGGCTTCTTCAGTGGCACGGCGGCGTTGGAAGAATATTATTTCCCCAGCGAGTTGACGGGCGGCGTGTGCCCGCGCGTGCCTGGTAAGGAGCGCGAGATTGCCTGGCACGCCGCGGCGGAGGCCTGCGATTCCGAGCGCATCCATTTGGTGTGGAGCGCCACCGAGGACAAAGTGTGGTATCTGGCGGCGCGCGCGGCGGAATTCGCGTCGCACCCGCACACCTGGTGCCCGTTCGCGCCGCTGCTGCCCGGGCTGAGCAACGCGCAGCCGGCACCCATCTGCTACACCTATTTTTCCGACGAAGCCGCCGTGATGATGACGGTGACCGCCGATGCGCTGCAGGTGCATCGCGGCACCTCCGCGGTGGTGCGCGCCAAAGCGGAACGGATGGCGCGCGACCTGGGCGGCGCCACGCTGCAGACCGTTGACGCGGAGATGATCGTCAAGCTCACGCCGGTGGCCTGGCATTCCGTGGCCTTGTTCGATGACCGGTTGCGCCGGCTGCTGACTTTGCTGGTGGTGGGCGTGGGGCTGACCTTTGCCACTATCGCTTTCTTCTCGTGGCTGCTGGCTTCCGTTGTCATCGTGCAACAGCAACGCCGGCTGGACGATGTGCATGAGCGCACGCAGCAGAAAACAGCGCTTCTGCTGGAAACGGTGGAGAAAATGCGCGCCAGTGCCTTGCGCGAGCAAACAGCGCAGCTGGCCGCGTTGAATGACGGGCTGGTGCAGGTGGGCGGTTGGATGAAGTTTTATCAGATACGCGGTGGCAAAGTGCGCTGGCGCGCTCTGGTGCCGCCCAGCGTGACAGGCGACAAAATCAAGGAACTGGGCGGGTCGCTGCTCAGCACCACCGAAAAAGGTGTGCTGATCGGCACCGATGACGCGCCGGTGGGGAAGAAATAGCATGACCGAAACGCGCTCT